>JAHFDV010000650.1 GCA_023248815.1 Myxococcales bacterium | reverse complement strand
GACAATCGGCGAGCTTGAAATCGGTTGTTAGGAGGCGCGCGCATGAACCTTGAGGTCGCTCGGTTGAATCGGAAAGTCGACGGGGGGTGCGAGACCGATTGCCTCGAGTACTGCGACCCAGCGGTGTGAAAACGTGTGATGGGCGAGTGCGCGAGTCCGAGCGCGGGCGGCGATTTCGAGACGTTCGGATTTGCGAGGAAGGAAGTATTCGATCTGCTTGAGCATGTCCGTTTGGGAATCGAAGGTCGCTACCTCGACATTCGGCTCGAATACGTCCGCAAGCCCCGGCGCATCTGTGAGCTGAAATGCGCCCATTGCTGCGAGCTCGAAGGTCCGCTGATTGACGCCCCCGATCTCACCGTAGTGATTGGGATTGAGCACAATCTTCGCGGCGAGCATCGCGGCGCACTTCTCCTCTGCTGCAACATAGCGATCCTGATGATGACGCATGATCGGATGCTGAAACCAGCTTCGCGGCCGTGTGCCCCATATTTTGAGGTTGCTACCTAGAAGCGGAGCGAGCTCGGCAGCGCGAAATCCATGCATGTTGCCCGCAATCGTGAGGTCGCAGCCGAGGCGCTCCCGGTCCAGATCACTCAGTTTGACCGGGTGATGAATTGCCGGATCGCAACCTTCGGGAAGATAGAAACAGTGCGTCCACGAGAGTTTCTTCCGGAGCTTGTTTACGACGAACGGATCCTTCAGAAAGATCGCGTCGTACTCGGCAGTAAAGAACGGACCACGACCAAAGTTCACCATCGCATCCGCAAAAAAGCCGAGAACCTTCGGAGCCTTTTTGTGTTTTTTGAACATCGCGACCATCGCGGGTGCGAGCTCGGCGATGCAAGTGACGAATACGATGTCCGGCTCGAACTGCTGACTTGCTTCGCGGAGCTTCGGCCACGAGAACGCCATGGGGTCCCCTTTGAGCGCATTCGCACCGCTAGAGATCAGAGCCCGCTCTACCGGCCCAGGCAGCAGCGATGCGAAGCCCCCCAGCGCGCCGCCCGTTCGGAACGGATCAGTGACCTGAACGTCGTAATGCGGGCTCAGTAGCCGCCTGAACGAATCGATGGGCGTGTCGGGGTAGTCTGCCCCGACGAGAAGCACGCGCTCGCGACCCATCTGACGGGGTATATCACTGCGCAGCGCTTAGAGTCACGGATGCTCGCGAGTGTTCGGTCTCCCTGCGGAGCGAGAGTGGCGTCGTCCGAAAGGCGACGCACTCAGTCCCTAACGATGCACTTTCGCCTTCAGGATCGTCTCCAGTTGTAGGACGAGTCGCTCCCACGTAAATTGCGCAAGGGCTGCAGCGTTTACCTCGCCCCTGAACTTCGCCGGCCGAGCCTCTGCGCGCGCGCTCAATATTTCAGTGAGGGCCGCCTGTTGCTCATCCGCGGTGCGGACGACCAACAGGTTCGGAAGGCTCGATGAGAGAGCGGCAATTTCGGGAGCCGGATTGTCGAGGTAAAAGACAGGTGAACCGGACGCGAGGTACTCGAGCTCTTTCATTCCGATCAAGTTGCGCGCGCTGTCGCTCGTCATAGGCAACATCACAAGAGCGTCTGCGCCCTTCATAAGGCCGAACGCGCGATCCTCGGAAACGAATGGATGCGTGTGGAGGCGATCGGTAAAGCCGGCCGCCCGCGCAACCGCCTCGATATTTGTATGTGACTTCCCGAAGACGTGCAGCGTGAACGCGACAAGGTCGCCGTCCAACCGCGCGAGAAACTCGCGCAAGGCGTCGAACGCTTGAACTCCGCTGGCGAGGTGGCCAGTGAAGACGATCGAAGGGCCGTCGGACACCGACTCAGGTGCCGCAGCTGCCATCTTCTCGGCATTGTACCCGCTCGGTAGAAAGTGGGAGACGTAGCCGAACGTTTCCGCATCGCTCACAGCTTGGAGCGACGACGTCTCGGTGAGCACGCGAGAACTTCTCAGCCGACGCCTCGTAGCAAGCTTCTGCGCCGGCAGCAGCGACCGGCCGTGAAAAACGTTCCACGGGTCTTTGAAGTCCGCCACCCACGGACAGCCCGTCGACCGATGGAATCGATATGCGATCTCGTGAGACGTGTCGTCCCCGTGGATTGCCCAGACAACGTCGAGAGGGTTTTCGCGGTGGACCTCCAGGAGTCGACGAAGCGCTTCTCTTCCCCACGGTTCGAAGGCGCCCCATCGCGCCGTACGTTTCGCAACGTCGAACCGAGTACGCCACTTCGACTTTGGTTTCTCAATCTGGATGGGTACGCGCTGAGGATCGAACCCCGGATACCAATCCCTGGGAGATACTCGCTCGTACCGGACGCCATCTTCGATAAGAGAGGGCGAGGAAGGTGCCGTGCGCCAATCGCAGGTCAAAATCGTGACTTCATGTTTCAGGTCGACAAGTCCCCGTCCCATGTAGGAGGGGCGTTTCGCACTCACGTGCGGCAGAGGCGGGGAACCGAAGCTGACTATGCCGACGTGCATCTGAAGCGACACCTTTACCGCAGAGTCCTTGAGATATAGCCAAAAGTTGTGGGAGGCGGCGAAGTGAAGAAGGCGGCGTTAGGTCGACGCGTTTTGTGCCTGGGAAACGCGGCGGTTTCCCTCATCGCCGCCTCGATTCCCTCTTCGACTCCACGACCATCCGGCGGACGGACGGCGTCGTGAAACCGAAGAACGCCTGCACGTCGGCGTCCGGACCTCAACCGTTCCATTCCACTTGTGTCACGGTCCAAGTACGCCCCGGCTCTGTTGGTCTCTCGCGCTGCGGACGACTCGAACGTTCTCGAACCGTCGTCGACGGCAACCTTCAGGCCCGTGCGCGGCGCAGCCAACTCCGTGCTTCATGGCGGACGATGGCAGGAAGTGAACGCGCGAAGGTCAGGCCCGCGCGGGCATGGTCTCTTGCGGCCGCGAGCCACGCCGTGGTCCCGAATACAAGTGAGGCTTCTTCGACCGTTTCGA
>JAHFDV010000649.1 GCA_023248815.1 Myxococcales bacterium | reverse complement strand
GACCGGGTGACCCCATGCAGAGTTTCAGCTCAGCCCTCATTGCTCGCTCGTTCCCCCGCCTCCATCGCGCACCGCCTTGGAGGCGGTTTCCTTTCTCCCCCTCGCTAAAGGAAGCCGCCGCCTCCCCGCCCGCACATTCCTATGCGCCACCCCTTGCGCCGATAAAAACGATGCTCATCTTGCGCCCAGATTCCCTCACACTCAACCGCCATCGTTTCTACGGAGATCCTGTGGTCACCATCCAAGAGGTCGAAGAGTTCATCATGCAGCGCGGAGGCGACGTCACGCGGATCTAGATCCGAGAGGTTGCGCCGACGCCCGGACCACGAAGCTCGCTCGACTACTTTGGTCCGAAGACGTCCGAGTACGTCGCGCGTGCGAACGGAAGTGAGGCCGTCATTTCTTTCGAGCTCTATACCGAGCTCGCGCGGCTCGGAGCGGTCGCGAAGCAGGAGTAGGTGGCTCCTCGCGAGCTAGTCGCCGATGGTCATGAAACCCCCTGCAGCCTTCACTCATCACCTCCTACGAAATTGACGTGCTCTCGACCTCGAAGTTCGGCAAATATTGGCACCGCCCTTGCAAGAAAAATGCCTCACTTTTCGGACACCTAAGGTCGTGCATCGGTCGGACATGTCTCGCCCGCAAAAGACCTCTTGTAACCGCCTTCAAGAGACTCCATCGTGGAAGAGAAGGAGGGGTGGCACGCGTCCGCTGACGTCGCGACGCTATGCGCTCCCCACAATGTCTCCCATGCCGCGCGAAAGTATTCTTCCCGTTGCGCTCGACGAAGAGGCTTCCCCACTGAAGCTCCTCGTGATCGACGATGACGCGCTCACGAGAGCTGCCGTCCAACGCTACGCCCGCTCCCACGGTCTCCTCTGTGAGTCGTTCGCGGATCCCGTGGAGGCTCTCGCGGAGCTCGATGAGGTCGCGCCCGACGTCATCATGACGGACTACAACATGCCGGGGATGGACGGCTTGTCTCTCCTTCAGGCCGTTCTTCAGCGCGATCCCGAGATGCCCGTCATTCTGATGAGCGGCATTGGGGACTTCCAACTGGCCGTGACGGCACTCAAGGCAGGTGCGTTCGATCTGCTCGTCAAGCCTTTCGAATCTCCCGAACTGGCGATTTTTCAGGTCGTTCGTGCGGCTCGTCAGCGGAGACTCCGCAGACGAAATCACATGCTCGAGCGCGAGGTCGTTTCGCGGTTTCGATTCGGCGAGCTCATCGGCGAGTCACCGGCGATGGCGCCGGTATACCGATTCATCGAGCGCGTTGCGCGCACGCAAGCGCCCGTCCTCGTCCTCGGAGAGAGCGGCACCGGCAAAGAGCTCGTCGCTCGCGCAATTCATCACAACTCACGGCGCGCAGATCTCCGTCTCGTCACCGTGAATTGCGCGGCGATCCCCCGTGATCTCATCGAGAGCGAACTTTTTGGGCACGTGCGCGGGGCTTTCACGGGCGCTGCCGCAGCGCGCGCGGGCCTTTTCGAGGCCGCCGACAAGGGGACCATCTTCCTCGACGAGCTCGGCGAGCTCCCGTTACCAGCTCAGGCGCAGCTCTTACGAACGCTCCAGCAAGGCGAAATTCGTCGGGTGGGATCCGACGAGACCAAGGTCGTCGACACACGGATCATCGCCGCCACCAATGCGGAGCTCGAACAGCGGATCGAATCGGGAGAGTTTCGAAAGGACCTTTTCTACCGTCTGAATGTTTTCACAGTGCACCTCCCGCCCCTTCGTGAACGGGGAAGAGACGTGCTTCTTCTCGCTCGCTATTTTCTCGAGCGGCTCGAGGTGCGTACGGGTGAAGCCAAAACGCTGTCTGCCGACGCCGAGAATGCCCTCCTCGCGCACGATTGGCCCGGCAACGTGCGCGAGCTGGAGAACGCCATCGAACGCGCCCATACGTTCTCCGAAGGGAGCGTGATCGAAGCGGCCCAGCTCCCCTCCGCGCCTCACGAGACCAGCACGACGCGCTTGCGCGTGCTCTCGCCTTCCGTCGAGTTCGCGCCCCTTGCCGCCGCTCCGCCGTCCGGCGGAGAGCTCGACCCACGCATCGCAAGCGAGCTTCTGGACCTGCCTTACGCCGAAGCGAAACGTCGCCTCTTGGCGATCTTCGACGGAACCTATGGGCACGCCCTTTTGCAGCGCACGGGAGGCAATCTCACGGAGGCCGCTCGCCTGGCGGGGCTCGATCGCTCGAACTTTCGGCGCGTCATCAAGAAGACGAAGCGCGACACGCCCTCGGGCGTCCCCGAGTCGTAACCACCACGCGGCGTGTTTCTGACCGAGTCGCCCGTGACTCGGTACCGATGTGGTCGTTCGCAAAATGCGCGAAACGCGGTTCGAACGGCTGCACACGTCGATGGAACGGGGCCTGCAATAGTGGGTGGCGGGGGGATGGTCGACGCCGACGCGAATGCTCGCGCGCGTGCGGCCGCCCGAACTTCACCACGCCACTCGGAGCATCACCATGGACCTCTCATTCTACCGCGCGCCGAACCTCACCTTCGCCGCCGATGACGCTCCCCCTCCGTCGAGCATCCGCCGCGTGCAGGAATCGGAGTCGTTTCCGGCCGAGGTGGGTTCGCGCTTCAATCTCAAGCGCGAGATCGGCCGAGGCGGCATGTGCGCCGTCTATCAAGCACAGCACCGCTACACGCGCCGCCAGGTCGCCATCAAGCTCTTGCTTCCCGCCATGCAGAAGCGCCCCGAGATGCGCGCTCGCCTTCTCCGCGAGGCGACGGCGCTGGGTCGCATTCGCCACGAGAACGTCATTCAGGCGCTCGACGCGGGCGTCTCGGCGACGAACGACCCTTTCGTCGTGCTCGAGCTCTTGGACGGCCGCACGCTCGATGGGATCCTCACTTCGCGCGGTCCCTTGGACGTTGCGGATGCGGTGCACATCGCGATGCGCCTCGCTTCTGCGCTCGACGCCTGGCATCG
>JAHFDV010000648.1 GCA_023248815.1 Myxococcales bacterium | reverse complement strand
TTCGACGCCCTTCACGAGATCGTGCACGTAAACGTAATAGGGATGCACGTTGATGTGACCGAGGCGCTTCACGAGCAGCGTCATCACTTCGGGGGCGTCGTTCACGCGGCGCTGAAGGACGCTCTGGTTGCGCACGACGATTCCGCGCTCGAAAAGAAGGTTCATCGCACGCGCCGTGATCGCCGTGATCTCGTTCGGGTGATTGAAGTGCGTGTGCACGACGACTTCTTTGTGTTGCTTGCGTCCCGATTCGACGACTCCCGTGAGTGCGTCGACCCACGCCGTATCCGAAAGGATCTTTTGCGGCATGACCGCCGGCCCCTTCGTCGCGAAACGAAGCCTGCGCACGTGCGGAATGGCAAGAAGCGTGTCGCCAATTTCTTGAATCTGCTGCGCGCGCAAATTGTAGGCGTCACCGCCGGAGATGACGATGTCTTCGAGCTCCGGACGCGACGCGATGTACGAATACGCCTGGCGCCAGCGCTCTTCATTGACACGCAGCTGCACCTTCTCGACCTCTTCGGTGTCGAGCCCGATCGCGTAGCTACGCGTGCAGAAGCGGCAGTAGACAGGGCACGTGTCGAGCGGGAGAAAGAGCGCCTTGTCGGGATAGCGATGGGTGAGCCCGGGCACGGGCGCATCGGCTTGTTCGTGCAGCGAGTCGAGATGGAGCTTCGGGTGATCCGGCAGGATGCGCGACGCGACCGGGATGAACTGCGTGCGGAGCGGATCGTTGTAGGGATCGCTCCAGTCGACGAGGGAGAGAAGATAGGGACTCACGCGAACACTCATCGGTGCGCGACGGAATCCTGCTGCGGCGTCTTCGATGAACGAATTGCTGACGAGCCCTTCGAGCGCCTTCAAGAGGCGCGCGACGTTCGTGATCGAATGCTTCGATTGCCAAGAGTGGTCGAGGAAGTCGGCTTCGCTCACCTCTCGGTAGGTGGGAATCTTTTGCCAGAACGGTCCATCGAGGAGATCGCGATGAATGAGCGACGCGGGGTCGACCGGGGGCTTCTTCGCAGGGGGAGTTTGACTGGAAAAAACAGGAAGGTTGGTAGTCATGGCCGCTCCCAAAATCGTATCACCTTCTCGGGGACTTCCTAATCCACGTCGCAAGCTCGGTTTTCAGGATTTGCGGCTCGACGATTTCGGCGTGATCGCCGAAAGAGGCAATCCAGCGCACCACGGGCGACAGGTCGGGCACGACGAAAGACACGCGCACGCGACCATCCTTCGAAAAGGCGAGGCGCTGCTGCGGATGAACGCGTTCACGCCGAAGAATCGGCGCGACCGTCTGATCGAACTCGACGAGCACGCGATGACGCTTCTCGCGGGGAGGCAAAAGCCCGAACTCGCCGTGGTCATAGGTCGAGAGATCGAAGTCGGCGGGCATCGTGAACGTCTGCGGAAGGACCTCGACCGACGTGAGCTCGTCGATCGACCAGACATCTTGCTTGCCCGCGCTGACGTCGTATCCGACGAGGTAAATGCCGCCCCGCCACATCGCGAGGGAATACGGGTGAATCGTCGCTTGGCGCTCCTCCCATGCTAGCGAGAGCGAACGAAATTCGGCCGTCGCACGAAAAAGATCGTCGATGACGTCTGCACGCTTTTTGTAGTCCCGCGGAGGATGCGGCACATAGCGAAAGCGCTTCTCGAGCTGGCTCTCGGTGAGGAGCTCGCCGCGCTGATTCGGCCTTGTCGGGCGAAGTGCAGCATCGAGGAGCTGCACGAAAACGAGATCGAGCTCTTCGAAGAGGGCCGTCCCGCGAAGTGGCTCGAAGGTCGCTCGCGCCGCCAAGAGCTCGTAGGCCTGGGTTCGGCGAACGGAGATCGCCCGCGCGCGCTCGCTCGGCTTGATGCGCCACAGGTTGGCCCCCCCGGGCATCGTCGGCAGCGACTCGATTTGGCGCTCTCGATCCAGCTCCGACAGGTAGCGGCGAATCGAGCGTGTCGTCACGCGGAGCTCTTGGGCGAGAGCCGCTAGCGGGAGCCCCGTCGGGTGAGTTTCGAGGAGGTGCTCGAGCTTTTCGAGCGTTCGGTGCTGCGTGAAACGGCCCTCGGGCCGCCCCTGCGTCTTGCTCCGCTTGCTCCCCTTCCCCGCGCGCTGCATCCGTGAAGCGATGTACATCAGATGTCGGCGGGTGATAAGAGAGCGTTCATGACGTTATCTCCCGTCGAGCTCATCGCAAAAAAGAGAGACGGCGGCACGCTCTCCGACACCGACATCACGAGCTTCATCGAAGGCTTCGGAAGTGATCGTGTGACCGACTATCAAATGTCGGCGTTTTTGATGGCGGTCTTCTTTCGCGGAATGAGCGACGACGAGACCGTTGCATTGACGCGCGCGATGCTGCACTCCGGAGAAGTGCTCGATCTCTCGAGCGTGCACGGACTCAAGGTCGACAAGCACTCGACGGGCGGCGTCGGTGACAAGGTGTCGATCTCCTTGGCTCCGCTCGTCGCTGCGTGCGGCGTGCCCGTGCCGATGGTGAGTGGTCGCGGGCTCGGTCACACGGGTGGAACCTTGGACAAGCTCGAAGCGATTCCGGGCTTCCGAACCGACCTCTCCGTCGAAGACTTCAAAAAGGCCGTCCAAGAGATCGGCACGTCGATGATTGGACAGACGAGTGAAATTGCGCCTGCCGACAAGCGTATCTATGCGCTGCGCGACGTCACGGCGACCGTTGAATGCGTTCCGCTCATCGTGGCCTCCATTCTTTCGAAGAAGCTAGCCGAGGGAATCGACGGCCTCGTGCTCGACGTGAAGGCCGGGCGCGGCGCGTTCATGAAAGATCTCACGCGTGCGAGGGTCCTTGCCAACGCACTCGTTCGAGTGGGCCGCGGCGCTGGAAAGAAAGTAACGGCGCTCCTCACCGATATGGAATCACCTCTCGGCAACACCATCGGCAACGCCATCGAAACGCGCGAAGCGATCGAAGTGCTCCACGGCAAGG
>JAHFDV010000647.1 GCA_023248815.1 Myxococcales bacterium | reverse complement strand
GCAGTTCGCGACGCTGATGTTGCTCTTGCACTCGATGCGGTCGATGACGTCTTGCGGGATGAACTCGTCCTGGTTCCAGCCGCGGAGCGTTTCATAGCCGCCGAGAAAGAACAGGCGATCCGTGTAGGTTGCAGAGTTTCCCGTGAGCTGCACGTTGAGCCCCATGCGAAGGGAAGCGGCGAACGTGACGCGCTTCGAGAGCGGCACGTAGCCCGAGAACGTCTGCGTGAAGCGCAGAAAGTGTCCATTGAGGACGTCGCCCGAGTTCGCGGAGCCGACCTTCGACCAGTCGACGTGTTCGATACCGGTCGTGAGGTAGGTGCCCGAGTGCGGATTGAACGGACTGTCGCGGCGGTCCCAAGCGAGTGAGAGGCGCTGCGCGAACGCGCGGCTATCGCCATCGGGAACGCGCAAGAGACGTTGGGTATCGAGATTGGCATCGCTCGACGCGAAATATTCTTCGAGAGAGCGTTGCTGGAAGACGAACGCCTGATTGTATTCCGCGGTCTGCGAGATGTTGAGAAGGAGCGGTTTCGCGATGCGATAGGTGAGCGTCGGCGTGATCGCGAACTTCGTGAGCGTGAAGTCGCGCTGGAGCGTGCGCAATCCCGCGACGTCCGTACCGAAGCTGAACTTAGGTCCGAGGCGAATGTCGGGGACGTCCATGCGCGCGGTGAGGCGCCAAGCAAGCTGCGAGAAGTCGCCTTTCTCGGCGCGCATCTCGGCGAAGTTTCGCTTTACTTGCGGATCGAAGATGAAAAAATCGGGCAGATAAGAGGCCTGCGCGCGGAACGAAAATCCGAGCTGCCCCCCGACGAGCATTCGATTTTGATACGAGGTGGCCGCGCGAAAGCCTTCACCGGTGCGCACGCCGATCTGCGGCTCGATGGTTCCCCAGCGGGCGGTTTGAGCCTCGGTGACGGTGACATAGACGGTCTTGTACTTCTGCGGAATCGCCGGGTCGGCGAGACTTACGTCGATGCTTCCGTAGATGTTGAGGAGGCCGAGATACTCCTGCGTCTTTCGAACTTCGCTGAGTCGATACGGCTTTCCGAGCTGAATCGCGAGGCGCTTCCGAACGAGGTTGGGACTCGAAAGCACCGTGCCCTTGATGACGATGCGGTCGACGATCACCTGTTCGCCTTCGATGATCTCGAATCGCGCACGCGCGTGTGTGTGATCGAGTGACTCGTCGAGATTCACCTTCACGTCGGCGAACGCGTATCCCTCTTCTTTGTACGTATCGAGGATGCGGCGGCGCGCCTCTTCGAGAGAGAGCATCGTCACGGGCTTGCCCGTGGGAAGAATTGCCGCCTTCGTCAGCGCTGCGTCGTCGAAGATCCTCGCGCCAGAGAACGCCACGTCGTAGAGCGTCGTGCGCGGGCCGATGCGCACGGGGATGCGGAGCGCGACGAGAGCGTCGCAACGCTTTCGTGAAGAGACCTTGCACGTGAACTCTTCGGAGAGCGGCGCGAGGTCTTTGGGCAGGCCTTCTTTGTCGTAGGTGCACGCGTCGGGCAGCTCCGCCGAGAAGGGGAGCGGAACGCAGCGGTCGAGCACTTTCGGATCGCACGTCTTGCGCAACGTCTGGAGCGGTCCCACCTCGGCGTGCAAGAAGCCTTCGCTGCGATAGAGATCGCGGACGTGAGCGAGGGCGCGTTCGTAGGTTTCGGGCGCGAACATGCGACCGGGATCGAGTGCGAGTGGCTCGGCACGCTTCGTCGCGTTCGGGCCGTCGAGCGCATCCGAGAGACCCTTCGGATTCGGGTTTCGAAGGAGATCGGCGCCGGGGAGCTCTTCTTCGAGGAAGCTCTCGATCTCGGTCCCGATCTCGCGAACGTTGCGCGGACCGTCGGCCAGCTTCTTCGCGAGCTTCTCCTCGAAGCACGGATACGAGCGCCGCGAAATGCTCACTCGGTCGTGCTCGACGATCTTGAACACCAAAAAGCGCGTCGTCGGGCTCGTGGAGTCCCGCAGCTCGGTCGTCACCTCGACGTCGATGAATCCGCGCTCTCGATAGTAGGTGCGCAGGCGATCGACCATTCGCGTCGTCGTCGTATCGGCATTGCTCTCGGGTTTGATCGCGAGCGCGTCGTGGAGCGCGTCGCCGTCGATGCTGTAGTTTCCCTGGAAACGCAGCTCGATGCGCGCACCGAGCTCGATGCGGACGCGCAATACCGTTTCACCGCCATAGGAGACGACGTCGTGGAAGACGCGAACGTCGTGAAAACCTTTCGCGCGCAACGAGCCCTGGAGCGTTCCGTCGGCGGTGTCGACGAGATCTTCGTTCGCCGGAGTTCCCACTTCGAATGGGTAGTGATCGCGGAATTCGGACTCCGCGAGGCTCGTGTCGGACGGATAGAAGACGCGGCGCTGGACGACGCGCGGCTCGTTCGCCTTCACTTCGACGACGACGCGCACGCGATTTCCGTCGCTCGACGGCTCCGTACGGAGATTGACCGTCGCCTTCGGATATCCCCGGCGCCCAAGATACGTCTCGATGCGCTCGACTTGTTCGTAGAGCTTCGAGCCGATGAGCTCTCCGCCGTCCGAGAGGCCCGCGATGCGAAGCAGCTCGTCGGCATCGACGCGTGCCTCGCCGACCTCTGCGCGCGCGGTCTCGATGACTTTTCGCGCGCTCACGTAAATTTGAACGAGCACGCCGTTCGGTGAGGCGCTCGCAGTGACGCGCCCGCGCGCGAAGCGTCCGGTCTCGAGAATTTCCGAAAGGGCTCTTCGCGCAGTCTCGGCAGAAAAGGGGCTTCCACTGACGACGTTGCGCACCTTCGGGAGGTCGACGTTGCCCCACGTTTCACCCTCGAGCTTCACGACGACGCGATCGACGGGCTTTCCGATGAGCGCCCGCGCGAGAGCAGGGCGCGGCACCGTGAGCTTTTCGAACGACTCGGCAGCTTCGCGCGGAGGAGCGAGCACGACGGCTTCTTCATCCGGTTTGGCGG
>JAHFDV010000238.1 GCA_023248815.1 Myxococcales bacterium | reverse complement strand
CGACCTCCATCTGGATCCATCGCGAACGCGCCGTTTCGTCGCTTCGTTCCGATCGCGTCGGACTTCATGAGCTGCACCCAGCGAGGCGGTTCCTCTCCGAGCTCGAGCGCCCAGGTGTCTCCCGAGGCTTCCGACGTCGTCGTCTCGCCACCAAAGATGATCACGCGGTCGTTCTCTTCGTCGTAGGCGTATTGAAACCCGTAGCGGCCGGGGATGTCTCCGCCCGTGACTGCGACTTTCGTCCAACCGGCGTCCGGAGTGTAGGCGTCGACGTCGCAATTGATTCCGCGCGAAGACGCCGCATCTGCCCCGCACACCGATAGCCAACGCTCTCTCTTCGGGTCGTAAATGAGGCTGCCCGTGTAGCTGCTCTTCAGGCCGACGTCGTGTTTGGCAGGGCTGAAAGCGGGAGCGTCGCTGCCGTAGTCGACTCGCGTAAGGAGCGGCGCCGTCGTCAGAGAACCATCTTCGCGCATCACGCCTCCGCCGAAGAGATAGGCAGCGCTCGAACCGGGGATCGGCGCGACGCGTGCGCCGGGAGCCAACGGCGCATCGATCGGAGAGAGCTCCGTCCAAGACGATGCCGCGAGATCGAAGCGCCACATGTCCGAGCTCGGCGTGAATTGCTTCGGCACGTAGTGGAAGCCTCCAAATACGATGAGCCGGTTCGGGTCGAGCTCGTCTAGCCACATCGAGAAGTATTCGCGGGCAACGGGGCCTTCGTCACCTGACCACGCGGCGAGCGTCGTCCACACGGGATCCGTGACGACGATGTCGATCGTCGCTTTCCCATGAGAGCCGCAGTCGATCGTCACCGAATCCGAGGACGCTGGGCCGCCCGCACGGATGACGAGCGTCGTCTCGTCGAGAAACGCCTGCGATTCTCCAGTGACGATGACGCTCACATCGGCCCCTGCGAACGCGCCTTCGCGGTTCAACTTGAGACGTCCGCCCGTCGTCAAACGAGCGGTCCGTCCGAGTCCGTCGCAAGAAGAGTCTGAATTGCTCGAATTCGAGTCGGAATCCGAAGAGCAAGCCGGGAGACATTGCAAGGCTGCAAAGGCGAAGGCCGTCACGCAGGAGGGAAACCGAAGGCGAGGGGAGAAGCGGTGCATTTACGGACATCTAGGAGGGGCGACCCTCTCTCGCGAATTAATCGGGGCGCGAAGCTCATAATTCACGACGTGTCCGCGACAGCCGCCGAATTGCGGTCGTTCGAAGCGAGTGTTACGATTTTTTACAAGTGCCTCCGCCCGCCGTCGAAAAGTTGATCGAGCAAGTTCGGACGTATCAGCCGATGGCCGATACCGCTCTGATCAAGCGCGCGTGGACTTATAGTCAGCAGGCGCACGAAGGGCAGAAGCGAAAGTCGGGCGATCCGTATTTCGTGCATCCTGCAAGTGTCGCGAACGTCATTGCAGACCTCCGACTCGACGCGGCGAGCGTTTGCGCCGGCCTTCTCCATGACGTCGTCGAAGACACGCTCGCGACGACCAACGACATCGAGCGCGAGTTCGGCGGCGAGATCGCGACGCTCGTCGACGGCGTCACGAAGCTCTCGAAGATCAACTTCACCTCGAAAGAAGATCGCCAAGCCGAGAACTTCCGCAAGATGGTCGTGGCGATGGCGCGCGACATTCGCGTGCTCCTCATCAAGCTCTGTGACCGCGTCGACAACATGCGCACGCTCGATCACATGAAGCCGGAGGCGCAAGAGCGCATCTCGCGCGAGACGATGGACATCTACGCTCCACTTGCGAACCGCCTCGGTATGCAGGAGTTCAAGAGCGAGCTCGAGGATCTTTCGTTCAAGCATCTCGAGCCCGATGCTTGGGGCGAGCTCGTGCAGTCGTTCACCAAGTCGCGCAAAGAGCGCGAGCGCTACATCGACGACGTCTCGAAGAAGATCTCGGCGCGTCTCGCAGAGCAGGGGTTCGCCGTCGACGTATCAGGTCGTGCGAAGCATCTCTATTCGATCTGGCGGAAGATGCGCGCGAACGGCGTCACCCTCGACCAGATCCACGATGCGATCGCGTTCCGCGTCGTCGTCGAGAGCGTCAGCGACTGTTATGCGACGCTCGGCGTGGTCCATTCCAAGTGGACGCCACTTCCCGGCCGCTTCAAAGACTACATCGCGCTCCCGAAGCCCAACATGTACCAGTCGCTCCACACGACGGTCATCGGTCCCGGGCGCGAACGCATCGAGATTCAGATTCGTACGCACGAGATGCATCGCGTCGCAGAGCGCGGCATCGCGGCTCACTGGAAATACAAAGAGCGCGCGGGCAGCATGGGCGGCGGCGTTGCCGAGAGCGATGCGAAGCAGTTCGGTTGGTTGCGCGAGCTCATGGAGTGGCAAAAGGAGTTCAAAGATCCTGCCGAATTCCTCGAGGGCGTAAAAGTCGATCTCTTCCAGGACGAAGTCTACGTGTTCACGCCCAACGGTGACGTGCGCGTGTTTCCTCGCGGCTCGACGCCTGTCGACTTCGCGTTCGCGATTCACACGCAGCTCGGTGAGAAAGTCACGGGCGCGCGCATCAACGGCAAGCTCGAACCGATCCGCTACAAGCTCCGAAACGGGGACGTCGTCGAGATCGTCACCGGTAGCAATCAGCATCCTTCGAAGGATTGGCTCGATTTCTCCGTCACGACGCGTGCTCGCTCGAAGATCCGCAACTACCTGCGCTCCGCCGAACGCGACAAGTCGATTCGGCTCGGCCAAGAGCTGCTCGAACGCGAGCTCCGCAAAGTCGGCGTGAGCATGAACCGCCTCATGAAGAACGAGGCCGAGCTCCGCAAGGTCCTCGAAGAGATTCGTCTCTCGAGCTCCGAAGAGCTCTTCCTCGGCATCGGCTACGGCAAGATCAAGACGCAGGCGATTCTCGAAATCGTTTCCCCGCAGACGAGCGATGGCGGAGTTCCCAGTCAGCCGCCGCCCGCGCTCAAAGAAGGTCGCATCGAAGGCCTCGTCCGCAAGGTCACGAAAGGTCGCGACACCGAAGGCATCAAGATCAACGGCATCGACGACGTGCTCGTTCGCTATGCCAAGTGTTGCGGTCCGCTACCCGGTGACGACATCCTCGGATTCATCACGCGTGGACGCGGCATCACGATCCATCGGCGCGGCTGTTCGAAGGCATTCGACATGGATCCCGAGCGTCGCGTCGAAGTGGCATGGGACACGAAGGCGAAGATCAATCGCAGCGTTCAGCTCAAAGTCACGACGGCGAATCGGCCGGGCATTCTCGCGACGGTCGGCAGCACGTTCAGCACGCAAGGCATCAACATTTCGGAAGCGCTCTGCCGCGCAGGTGAAGATGGGCGTGCGGTGAACGTGTTCACCTTCAACTGCGGCGATCTTCAGCAGCTGAAAAACGTGATGAAGGCCCTCTCAAAAGTAGAAGGCGTCGTCTCCGTCGACCGCGCGTAGCCCTGCTGCGCGACGCGCATCGTCGGTCGCCGTGCTCGACGTACGGTCGTACGCCTGCGCGCGCCTCCCTAGCTGCGCGCCGCTCGCTACGGGCTCCGCGGGGTCGACGATCGTCTTCAGCGGGAAGAAGGGGCGTGGCGGAGCCACGCGAGCACGGAGCAGGGCGGGGCAACTTCTGCTGCTTCTGCCTCGGCGTTTTATTTTAGTCTTACTTGCAGGGCGGGAACGTGACCTGCTTTGTGGCTTGTCCGCCTTCGCCCGTCGTCGTGTAGGAATAGGTCAGCGTCTTCCCTTGAGTGCCGGTGATTTCGGAATCGTCGAAGATGTAATCACCGACGCCGTTTTCGACGATGCCGTCGAGCACCTCGTACACGGCTTGCTTTTTGCCGCGATAGCAGATGCCGCCTTCGGGGTTTTCTTCGGTAAACATGTGGAGGTCGCCGTCGTTCACGCGCGACTTGATGACGTAGTCGTTGCCTTCGAAGTCACTCGCTTTGGCCCAGCCGCCCTTCAGGTAGTAGGCTTTGTCGGACGCGGAGAAGTGCGCGACCACGGATCCACCGTTGGCCGTTTTCGGCGTGATGTCGCACGAGAGCGATTCGGTGGATGTTTTGGCGCCGCAGACTTGCTGAAGGTATGCGCCGAACACGTCCCAGTTGTCGGCGAGCTTCGGCGGCGCGATGAGGTTGTAGGTGCAGCCCTTGCCGCTCGGGATGACGTACTTGTCGTCACCTTTGTAGGCCTCAGTGACGGGATTGTAGCTCGCTTGCGCTTTGATACTCGATTGCACCACGCTGAGCGATGGGTAACCCTTGAAGCTCAGCTTCAGATCTTTCAGCGTCCGCGCGGTACCGACGTCGGCGTCGAGCGTGATCTTCCCGTTCTTGTTCAGAGCGAGAATGGTCGCCTTGTCGGAGAGCGACGAGCAGGACAACTGCACCTTCTTCGACAGCGCATCGTCCGTCTCGAGAGTATCGGACGCGACATCGGCGCATGCGGCGAGAGCAGGAAGAACGCAGAGGACCGCAGCCCGGCAGAGTTGCTTGTTCATTGTGGGCTCATGTAGCAGCCGCACCTTCATCGGCAAGTGACAATGTCGTGACTAATTCGAACCACAGCTTGATCGCTGTGGTTACGACGAGATGGCGAACTCGGGGGCTCGCGGCGCTGTTGGCTAAAGCGTGGCTTTGACGAGCGTGAACTTGTTGTTGACCTTGCGGTCGGTGAGCTCTCGGTATTCTTTGGCTTGTGCTTCGTTGCGGAGGCCACCGATGCGGCCGGGCTCGGTCACGAAGTAGATGGCGTGAACGCCCTTTTCGCGTTGTTCGCGAACCCAGGTCGTGAAGGGAGCTCCCGAAGAGACGAAGGCGGGGATCTTGTTGCTCGAGTAGAAGTTCTCGCCCTTCCAGTTCATTTGGTAGGCGACGATGGGATCGTTCGCGCTCGACCGATCGCGATAATAGGCCTCGAAGAGCTCGCGCTGGCCCCAGTGCGGCGCCGTCTTCACCATGTAGATGTCCGTGCCCCAGAGCGCGGCGACGATGCCGAGCACGCCGAAGGAGATGGCGGCCGGTCCGCGCGTCTCTCGGCGGATGAAACCGAAGAGAAGAACGACGCCGAGTCCGGCAAAGATCCAGAGCGGCTTCGAGAAGTCGAGCTCCTCGGGCCACGGGCGTTTGTAGTTGTAAGTGAAGAGCTGCAAGAACCGGATGGCGCCCTGCTGCTCGCCTTCGACCTTGGTCAAAAGATCACGCCCGATGAGCGCGAGAAGAAGCGCGCCCGCGATACCTGCTGCGCCGAAGAGCACGGCCTCATGCGCGCTTCGTGCTTGGCCTTCTTCGGCCGTCTCTCCAGTGACGTCGTTCGGAGGGGTTACGGATTCGATGGCGTCGTCGCGATAGGGCTGCGCCTTCACGAGCTCTTCGAGCTTGGGAGCCGGCTCTTTTCCATCGGCCGTCGTCGCTGTGTGCTCGCTGAGCGCGACTTCGCCGTCCGCGAGAGCGGGAGCGTTTGCCGGCTTCATCCGCGTGAAGACATCACGCGCGAAGACGAGAGAATCGGTTCCGAGGAAATTCTTTCGAGCCATCATGCTTGAGATGGCGATGCCGATGAGCATGGCGATCGGCGGGATGGCAGGGAAGATGTAGTGGTGGAACTTCGTTCCCATCCACGAAAAGAGCGTGAAGGCGAACGCGAACCACATCACGAGGAAGACGGAGCCGTCCCCGCGGCCCTTGTCCGCGGAATCGCTTCTGCGAAGCCAAAACGCGAGTCCGAGCGGGGCAATCGCCGTCCAAGGAAAGAGCGCGTAGCCGAGCTGCCAGATGTAGAAGCGGAAGCTCGTATCGTCGCCTTCGTTCGTGTCGTGCACGTGGCTGAACGCGCGATTCCACATGTCGTGGAAGAAGAGGCGATCGGTGAACGGCGACCCGTGGCGCACGTACATCGCTACGAACCAAGGCATGCCGATCGCGAGGAGCATCAAAAGGCCGCTCGCTGCTTCGATGCGAACGAACTCACTCCAACGCTTCGTTGCTGCGACGTAAACGAGCGCGCACATGATCGGGAGGCCGAAGCCCGCGGGACCTTTGCCCATCCAACCGAGCGTCGCGAAGAGCCAAGCGCCGAGATAGGCGAGGCGCTGTGCGCGGCGTTCGTGGACGTTCAAGAAGAGAAGCGCGCCGATGACGCCCGCCCAGATGAGGCCTTGAAGCGATGGCTCGAACGCAAAGAAGTAGCGCTTCAGCATCTGCGGCACGGTCGTGAGCGTCGCCGGAAGCGAACGCGGGACCGAGGCTGCCGAAAACGCCTTGCAGGCTTCGTTGCCGGGAAGACCGCAGTTGCCGCCGCCCGAACCCGAGGAGAACGAGTCCCAGTGGGCGCGGAAGCCCGTGCCGTCATTGCCGCCCGCCACGAAGTCGACGTTGCGCGTGACGAGATAAAGAATCTGCGGAAGCGCCGCCATGAGCACGGCGACGAAGATGACGTGAAAGACCGAGAGGTGGAACTTCGTGCCTCTGAACGAGAGCGCGTAGCTTCGCACGCGCTTCTCCGGGTCGGTGTTGAGCCCGAGGAGGAGGAGACCCATTGCCGCCGTCATCGAGGCGATGCACGGCATGTCCGCCATGGTCTGGTGCGCGAGGAAATACCAGTCGGGCATCGTCGCGAGGACGATTCCACCGATGAGCGCGGCACGGCGTCCGAAGACTTTGGCGACTCCTTTGTAGAGAAAATAAAGCGCAGCGAGCGTGAGAAGCACGTTGGGCGTGCGCACGATCCACTCGGGATGCGCGAGCGTACCGTTCCATCCGCTGAGCATTTGATCGGGCTGATAGCGCACGCGGAAGAGCCCCATCGCGACGCCTTGGATCCAGAAGTTCAAGATCGGCTTCGAGAAGAACCAGCCGTCTTGCGCCCACCAGAGTGAAACCCAATCGTCACGTGCGAGCATCTCGCGCGCGACCTCGCCGTAGTGCGTCTCCCACGGATCCCAGAGCGAGAACGAGCCGAGGAGCGGGAAGTAGATCCCGGCCCCGATGATGAGAAGCCAAAAGCCGTGGCGGCGGAGGAGGGGTCGCTCTTCGCCGTTTTCGTCGAGCGCGTTTCCGACGATCGCGCTGCGGATCAAAAAGAGCGAGCCCGCGATGCCGATGAATCCGAGCGTGACGATGATCCCGAAGAGGATCTGCGGAGCGTTGCCGATGAGGTGGCCGCCCGTGAGTCCTCCCGAAAATACGAGTGCGCTGACGATCAACGACGCGATGGGAGCGACGAGCTTCTTCGCATCAATGCCATTCGAGGCGCCTTCGCTCTCGGTCGGCGCACGCATCGTTCCGAAGAGCTGAAGAACGCCGAAGGACGCAATGGCAATGGCGAGCATTCCGAGCAGTACGCCCGCTTGCCACTGGCCATGCTTCGCCATGTTGAAAGCGGCAATGAGGATGCCGACGACGGCGACGATGCCGCCTTTCCAGGACCAGCGAATGGGCGTCTTTGGCTTCGAATCTTTCGAGCCATCATCCGAACCGTGGGCGGCTCCTTCGGCTGCGCGAACGGTGACGGGCTCACTCTCGGGGCCAGCGGCAGCAGCGGCGGCGACGATTGCGGCGTCGACGGCGCGCAAGGTGTCGACCTTCGATTCGGGGTTCACTTCGTCTCCCCGCACCGTCTCTGGTTCGGCGCTTTCAGGGCTCGAGAGCGGCGAAGCTTCTTTCTTCGATTCGGACGGCAACTCAGCTTCGCTACGAATCCTCACGCCGGCAGGCGTCTTGTCACCTTCGGAGACGGGCGGAAGCGCCGGCGTCGCGTCGGGATCGATGGCTTCGAGGTCGTGCGCATTGACGCCCTTTTCTGGGGTCTTTTCTTCGCCGCTCATGCCGCTGAAGTAGCAAGGAATCCAGCGGCTTACTATCGATTTTCGTACCACGAGACAGTGGGAGACGGTTCCTCCGCCGTGCTAGACTGACGAGCATGGCCGATGCCATTCTCAGAGCCCTTACGGACGACGGGTCTTTTCGCGTCGTTTCAGCCGAGACAACGGAGACCGTGCGCGAGGCGGCGAAAGCCCAAAGCCTCACGGGGGCGCTTCGCGAGCAATTCGCTGACTTGCTGACGGCGACGATCCTCGTTCGCGATGCGATGTCGCCCGACCTGAGGCTCCAGTCTTTCTTGATGGCCGATGATCGCAAGTCGCGGCTCATCGCCGACACGCAACCGAACGGAGGAGCCCGAGGACTTGCGCAGACTTCCGTGCGTTCGGCCGCGCTGTCGATCGGCAAGCAGGGCGTGCTCCAGGTTGCGCGCACACTCCACAACGGCTCGCTTCATCAGGGGATCGTCGGGGTTCCCGAGAACGGGACCATTTCGTCGGCCTTCATGCGCTACATGCAGGAATCCGAGCAGATCATCACGATGATCGCCGTCGGCTGCCACATGGAAAACGGCGAAATTCAACGCGCCGGCGGGTATCTCGTGCAAATCCTTCCCGAGGTTCAAGAGGTGCCGCTCATGGTCATGACCGAGCGTCTCAAGGAGTTCGAAAACATCGTACCCCTCCTCAAAGAGGGCAAAGCTTCGCCGCGCGAGCTCCTCGAAGAGACGCTCTACCTGATGCCGCATACGATCGTCAGCGAAGCTCCCGTTGGGTTTGCGTGCCCCTGCAACGAAGAGCGTGTCGCCGGAACTCTCGCCTCGCTTCCTCGCCCCGACATCGAAGAGATGCTGAGCGATGGCAAGGTGCTCGAGCTCACCTGCGACTACTGCGGCACCGAGTACAAGTTCCATCCCGAGAAACTCCGCGGCCTACTCAGCAAGAA
>JAHFDV010000237.1 GCA_023248815.1 Myxococcales bacterium | reverse complement strand
GTCGCGCCAGTGATCGGGCGACTCTCCATGACCGGCCCATTTGTCGGCGATGCCGACGCCGCCCGTGAAGCCGATGTGACCGTCGATGATCAGGAGCTTCCGATGCGTGCGATTGTTGAGGTCGAGGAGTGTGCCCAACTTGGGGGGATTGTATTTGGCGACGTCGACGCCCGCCGCACGCATGTCCTCGAGGCTCTTGGCGTCGGCTTGATGCCCGCCCGCCCAATCGATGAGCACCAACACTTTGACGCCGGCGCGCGCCCGTTCGCTGAGCGCTTCGGCAAAGGCCGTTCCGGTCTTTCCCGACCAGTAGATGTAACTCTCGAACGAGATGGTGCGCTTGGCGGAGCGAATTCCTTCGAGCATGGCGGGGAAGATCTCGTCGCCATTCGAGAGCGCGCGCACGTCGTTGCCCTCCTTCAGCGGGGCGCCCATCAGCGACTCGAGCACCCGCACGAACTGCGGATCGTCGACGGCAGCGACTCCGTCGAACGAATGACGAAAGGCGGGGCGAGCGCGAGCCCAAAGAACGGTGATGAAGAGGGCGAGCAAGGAGAAAGCGATCGCGAGGCGCTTCTTCGCCTTGCTTGCGAAAAACCTCTTTAAGCGCGTCTTCAAAGCCGAAATGTTCTGCATCTCAGTCACAGCGGATAGCACGTTCAGCGAGGGATCCACCGATCCGCACCAAAGTCGCCATAGCCCCGTGAGATCATCATCCCGCCGTCACGAGCTCCAAAGCTTCCACCATGGGCGCTTCGGGCTCGAATCCTTGTCGACCGCCGGACGCAGCGAACTAACGAGCTCGTCCACGGACACGTTCGCG
Source organism: Myxococcales bacterium (assembly GCA_023248815.1). Taxonomy (GTDB): domain Bacteria; phylum Myxococcota_A; class Polyangia; order Polyangiales; family Polyangiaceae; genus JAHFDV01. The sequence continues at coordinate 7,929 of JAHFDV010000237.1, read as the reverse complement.
ACGACTCTTCGGAAGTCATCTTCAATAGCTTTCAACGTCGCTCTTGTTTCTCTCGTTCGCCTCCCAGCGACTAGGTCACTTGGCGTGCCGATGTCCTGCGTGGTGTGGAGAAGACTTCTCGCCACATTTAGCCATTTCCCCCGAAACGTGGCCCGCGGTTCACACCTGTCGTTTGAAGACGTGATCGCTAGGATTGGGATCTCGTCCTAAGGTTTGTCGCGCAACTGCCCTTCGTCGTCGCGCCAGTGCAGTCGGATCCTTCCGAAGAGCTCAGACAGGTCGAAGGATGCGGCGTCGCAATGATTCGACATGCTGATCCATTGGCTGCTGGGAATTGGTCACGATGCGCTCGCGGAGTCGCCCGAGACGCGCAGCTGCTTGGGGACGATTACTCGACGCGAGACATCATCAAGCTCGTGAGAGCGACGAGATGCGCCGACTCGCTGCAAGCGCCGTCGATCCCTAGAACGACCCTGCCTTGGCGTGCCAGCCAGACGCATTGAGTCGGGCCCTCTGCTATCTGCCCGACGATCCCGTCGCGTCCGAGGGTGGGCAGTTTTCGCGTAGAGACGAGCTTGTGCGATTGGGCGCCGATGTGCCAAAGCGCTTGGTCGACATCGGTTGCCAAAAAAGTGTTGAAGTGTACCTCTGCTCCCTCACTGCCGCTGATGCGTACGGAGTAGACGAAGTCGCAGGCCGGTATCGGAACGGAGAACGCGCGCTTGGAAAGAAGAAGAGCCTCGTTCTTTCCACCGTACTCGGCTTGCATGTCGGCTTCCGTGAGGAGCGTCTCGCATGACAGTCGCTGTTCATGCAAATTGGGACGGAGCTTGATCGCAAAAACGACGATTGAAGCGACGAGCGCCGCGATCAATGCGGCCACCAACCATCGCCTGCGACTTTGCCGTGGAACCGCGCGCCTCATGAACTCGATAGTATGACTCCGCACTAGAAGTGGGCCGGCTCATTTCCGAGCTCTCGCTACTTCACGAGCGACTCTCCATGGCCGGCCCCTCGTCGGCGATGCTGTCGCTCTCAGTCTTTGAAACGCAGGCCGTTTCCGAAGGCGACGACCGCGTTGTAGCCGGAGCTGAGCTTCGCGGCGTGCCCCGTTACCATTTCGGCATGGCCGCTTTCGATGAGCGACTTCTCGCCCGAGCTGAGCGGCTTCTTGTCGCGAATCGTCCGCATGCGCTCCTTCGCCTCCTCGACGAACGACTTCACTTTCGACTCGAACGTGCTCCAGTTCGACGGCCTCTGGTCCGTGTGTGCTTCGGCGTAGGCGAGCATCTCATCGGTGGTCTTCGTGAAGTCGGCGACGACTTCTTCGGCCTTCTTCGGATCCGGATTCTCTTTGTTGAGATCGTGGAGGAGGTTCTTCGCCTTCTGTCCGAAGTTGAGCTTTTGCCAGTAAAGCCCCTTGCCCGAGCGCTTCTCGACCGCGGCGATCTCGGCCGTTAGGCTCTTGTCGCTCTCCGCTTCGAGCGCGTCCGAGAACCCGTCGCTCGCTTTGTCGAACGCGAGGAACGCCTGCCATAGCGGCGCATGCATCGCCTTTGCCTTCGCGAACTTGTCGTCCTGGTAGTCCTTACGGTCGTAGTACGTCTTCGCCTCCGCGGCCTTAGGCTGCAAGGCTTCGAGCGATGCGAGGTAGGTACCGGCCTTTGCTTCGAGATCCGGAAGCGCGGGCTTCTTCGCCTTTCCTTCTTCGAGCTTCTTCTTGCAGCTCGCGACGTCCGACGCGCCGATCTCGTGCACACCACTGACGCTCTTCTCTTTGCCCGTGGGGCCCTTCTCCGGATCGTCGAGCCAGCGCGCGTAGTAGCGCATGGAGTCGTGTGCGTCCTTGTCGACGTTGTTGTAGCACTCGATGTAGCCATCGAGCTTGTCGCCTAGCGCGTCGGCTTCGTCGGCTTTCGCCTCTTCCGTTTTCGTGGATGACGAGCCCCCCTTCTTGCACGCGCCAGCGAGGAGCGCGACAGAAGTGACGGCAATGACCAAACTGCGACCAGGCTTGAAAGTGGGCATACTCGACACCTATCCGAAAACGCACATCTGTATCAACAGTTGGATTTCCTTTGGCAATCCCACATTGTCCTTCACCCACTGCGTGTCGGAACGAGTGAGCAAACACTGCCGTTTCTTTCGGGCGTGAAGAGCGCTCGTGTGTTCGAGGTTGCAGACGATACGACTTAGTTCGCATCACGAATGGATGTACGTTTGGAAAAGGCGCGCGGATCGCTTGCGCTCCGTCAAGATCACGATCGAAGTGACGGCGACCGGAATCGTCGTTCCTTACACTCCGTAGTGCGCCGTCGAGGGAGGTTATGTGTCACCGAGCAAGCCGGCGATCTCGCGATAGAGGTAGTGCCAAGCTACGCGCCGCGAAGCCGACGTGCCGCGGTCGCCGGCAATCAACGGCCGATGCGCTCGGTGTCGTCATCGGATCTCGTCTTCAACGCGATCGGTCCCGACGCCGGGTTGACCGTCGTTCGACGGATTGACGGGCTTTGTCGGCCTAGGCAACGACCGAGATTGTGGAGCTCGTTCGCGCGTGAGACTCTCACGGCATGATCAAACAGAGGGGGACTGCGGTCGCGATCTCGGTGGGGGCCTTGGCGTTCGTTTCGTTCGTGGCGTGCGACACCGCCGATAACTCCGCACCCAACGTCGCGCTCGACGCCGCGTTCGAGGGATCTGTCGTCGTGCAAGATGGTGCGACGAATGACGATGCAGGCGCGCTCGGATGCAAGCCGGGCGAGAAGCCTTCCGCAGCCGCGCTGAAGGCGGGGCTCTTGATCGCGCAAGGGTGGCACTACGAAGGCACGAGCAAGAACGGCGTCGTGACGACTTCGGAGACGACCGACTGCGAGCGTCACGAAGGTTTCCACATTCATGGGATTGTCTCCGCAGGCTTCTCGCCCAACGCGCCGACCGATCCGAAAGACCAGGACGACACTGCCTGCGCGATCGATCACGGCGTCGAGCTGCCGGTCGGTGGGTTCGGAACGACCGGAGGCGAGGCGTGTCGTCAGATCCCATGCTCCGACGCCGACACGAGGCTGCTTTGGGACGCGAATACCGAGACGGGCTTGGAGTTTCAGTACTTGCCGAACGGCGTGCGATCGCTCATCGCCCACGTCGCGATCGTCGAAGGGAAATATCTCGTGGTGGGGCAGCTCAACGGCCAGAACGGCGCGGCCTATGGAGCAGGAGGCGGCGCGTTCTCGTGCCTAAAGACGGAGACCCCAGACGGGGGCTGAACGTTCGACGTTGCGATGCGCCGATGGAATTACTTCGCCGCCGTCATCACACGACCGCCATTGAAATCGGTCCAATAGAGCGAGCTCCCGGCGATCCCGAGGCCGTAGATCGAGCCTGTCTGATCCGTGTAGTAGAGGATCTTGGGAACATTCGTGGCAATGTCGACCTTCACGATCCCGCCCTTTGCGTTTCCGTAATACAGATTCGCGCCGTCGACGACGATGCTCGGATCCACGGCTGTCCCGGCATGGGCGACCAAGGTCCCGCCTGCGAGTGGAACGCTCGGCACAGGTCCCAATCCTGAACCTTGGTTCTCGACCCAAAAGATCCGAGTGCCATCGGTGATCGGTCTAGATGGGCCCGCACGGTTGGTTGCGAGAGGAATAGGCGTGCCTTTGCTCGGTGCGAGCTTCAGGATTCGACCCGTTCCCGTGGTACCCGCGCTCTCTGCAACATAGATATCGCTCCCCGAAAGCGCGACACCCCGCGGAAGAACGAGGCCGGGCGAGACCGACTCGCCTGCGAGCGCGCTGCCGTCGATCGGCACGCGCAACACCGTTCCACCGTTGGTGTCCTCCGTCCAGTAGACGTAGGTCGCGTCGACCGCGAGGCCGGAGACCTGTAGCGCGACGGTCGCGTTGCTGATCGGCACGTTGGTCGATCCGGCGTGAGCGCGCTTGTACACTACGCCCGAGATCGTCGTGAAGTAGAGGTTGGTCGCGTCGGCAATGACCCACTCGATGCTCCCAGCTTGCGTGATCGTCTGCGTCGCTCCGTCTGCCATGGCAATCTTCAGCACGTTTCCGCCGCTCGTTGCGTAGACGTATCCCCCGCCAATCGCGAGTCGCCACGGAGAGCTGAGGGAGGTCGCGAGGGGAATGGGCGCTGCATCGATGCTCATGCCGGCGTCGCTCGCGTCTGTCGCATCATCGTGGGCGTCGGCTGCGCCATCGGCCGCGTCCGGAACGATGGCGTCGTCCTCGAGATTTCCGTCGTTCGTCACGACGTCCGCAAATGCATCGCGCGAGTCGTTGCAAGAGATGCCGTGCGCTGCGTCGCCGCACTTGTTCTGCTCGTCCGAGGAGCACGCGACCGTTGCCGCCGCGACGAGACCGGCGATGCTAACGACTGCGATGAAGGGTTTGAGATAGGGAGATCGAGAGGATGCAATTCGACGGCTCATGGAAACCTTTCTTGTTCGGTTGCAGCGGATCGCCCGTGCGTTTGCAGTGGTGTGCGCCCGATCTTGCTCCACAAATATACATCGGCGGCGTGAACTTCGCAGCGCTTCGCAGGACTTCGAAATCGATGCGGGCATTCGCTCTCTGCTTTTTCCGGCTTCCTCGCGTTCACAGTCGTACGGAGCGTACTTTCTCTGAACCTCCGCCTCGAGCGCATTCGACGAGTCTCCGCGCGCATCACGAATGGATGCACGCTGGGAGAGGGACTACCGCAGGATCACGTCGTCCAAGAAATTCCTCGTGTCACCGGAGGAATGATTATTCACGATATTTGTGCCCGCGAATTGAAGAGGGTTTTTCATTCGCAGATCTACACGTTGGCCAGTACGTCGAAGGCTTGCTTTGCGTCCCAAGCGCTCGCGAAGGACGAATAGGTCTGTCGCGCAAGCTCAGCGACCGAAATGTTGGGATGCGCCGAATCCTGGACGGGATCCGTCACTCGCGACACGTTCCGTAACCTCGGCGCCGTTCCGCCAGCGTGGTGGGCAATCTATTCGACCGTGCAGCGTCCTTACTGAGTGAACGCGTCGAAGGACGGGCAACTGAAGTACGAGGCTCCGCGCGAGAGGAGTTCGGCCGCCTCATGTCCGGGCTTTCGCGACTTCGCGCGAGAGTGCGACGAACGCCTTGTGCGCGGCCGAGGCGTTGCGCCGGCCAGGGTAGTAGAGGCAGAGCCGAGCGAGCTCCGGAGTCCAGTCCTCGAGCACGCGAACGAGGCGTCCCGCGGCGATGTCGCCGCGCACGTCCGGCTCCATGAAGAAGCCGAGCCCGATGCCGTCGAGGACCGCGATCCGCGAGAGGCTAGCCTCGTCCAGTGTGATGGGACCCGTCACGTCGATCACTGCCGTCTGCGCTCGCTTACGCAGCTCCCATCGAAAGAGGCTGCCGTTCGGAAGGCGCACCCGAACGCACCGATGACGGAGGAGGTCTGTCGGGACGCGCGGAAGGCCGTGCTTCTCGAGGTACGAAGGCGAAGCGACGACGGCGTGGCGTTGGGGCTTTCCAAGCGGAATCGCGATCATGTCGGTGGGTACGAGGTCCGCCATGCGCACGCCGAAGTCGAATCCGTCGGCGACGATGTCCACGAGGCGCCCTTCGGTCACGATGTCCACGTGCACGTCTGGATAGCGGCGAAGGTACTCCATCACGAGGGGCGCAAGGATCTCGCGCGCCGCCGTCGCAAACGTGTTGATTCGGAGCACGCCAGACGGCTTCGCCTGCTGGGAGCGAGCAGCATTCATCGCACCCCGGATGTGCTCGAGTCCAGGTGCCACCTGTTCGACGAATGATCTGCCGGCGTCGGTCAGCGCCACGCTGCGCGTCGTGCGGTTGAAGAGCCGTACGCCAAGGTGCGCTTCAAACTTCGCAATCGCGCTGCTCAGCGCCGTCGTCGACATCTCGAGATCGAGAGCTGCGCCGCGAAACGAGCTCCTGCGCGCGACCGCAAGCACGGCATCGAGATCGTTTAGTCCGGGGTGGTACATCGATAATCCTTAAAATCGGGATTCCGCATCCTACTTTATCCCTATTGAGCGGGCAATCGTGCGGGCTTACGTCTCGAGGCATGAAAATGCATCCATCGATTCAGAACTACTTCGACGCCAACAGCGCTACACCGCTCGACGCCTTTGCTCCCGACGCCGTCGTCGCGGACGATGGACACCGGTATGTCGGGCACGCCGCCATCGACGCATGGTGGCGGGACGCGCAAGCGAAGTATCAAGCCGTCACCGAGCCGCTCGAGGTGAACGCCAAAGACGAGGCGCACGAAGTTCGCGCGAAAGTGACAGGCCAGTTCCCCGGCAGTCCCATCACACTCACTTTTGCGTTCCAAATAAAGGACGACCGAATCGCGACGTTGAGGATCGGGTCGTGAGCCGTGATGCCAACTTCAACTCGACGAAAGGAGAAGACGCGATGAGAGAGCTAGATGGTAAGCGCGCGCTCGTGACGGGGGGCACCAAGGGCATCGGCAAGGCCGTGGTCGCATGGCTGCGAGCGGCCGGCGCGACGGTGCTGACGACCGCTCGCGAAGGAACCGGCGAGGGATTCATCGCCGCCGATGTCGCGACGGCCGAGGGCTGCGCGCGCGTCGCGAAGGCTGCAGGAGCAGTAGACGTGCTCGTCCACGTCGTGGGCGGATCGTCGGCACCGGCGGGCGGCTTCTCCGTTCTCGACGACGACGCGTGGCAGAAGGCGCTGGACCTGAACTTACTGGCGGCGGTGCGGCTCGATCGGGCACTCGTCCCCGCGATGCGAGATCGCGGAGCCGGCGTGGTCGTGCACGTGACATCGATCCAGCGGCAGCTCCCGCTTCACGAGTCGACGACCGCGTACGCCTCGGCCAAGGCCGCACTCTCGAACTACAGCAAGGCCCTTTCGAAAGAAGTCGCGCCGCATGGCGTACGCGTGAATCGCGTGTCGCCGGGCTGGGTCGAGACGGAGGCGTCCGTCGCATTCTTGGGCGAGATCGCGGCGAAGAACGGGACCGACGCGGCGGCAGCGAGAGAGCTCGTCATGCGCGCGCTCGGCGGGATTCCGCTCGGACGCCCCGCGCGCCCCGCCGAAGTCGCCGAGCTGATCGGATTTCTCGTCTCCGATCGCTCGAGCGCGATCACGGGCGCCGAATACGTCATCGACGGCGGGACGGTACCCGTGAGCTAGGGGAGGGCGTAACGGATCAAGATGGAGGTGAGGTCTTCAACTATTGCCTTGGCGAAGGTGAGAAAGCGCTCTCCTCTCAAAGTTGCGTGTCGAGCATCTCGGCGGCATCGTCGAGAAGCTCGCCCGTTACGCCCCGCGCATTCCACTCGTCCAACGTGACGCGTTTCGAGACGGCTTTGTCGGCTTCGAACTTCTCGACCTGCGCTCGCGCGAACTCGCGATCGGCCACGTTGAGGTTGGCCTCATCGTTGATGCGAAAGGAGCGGTTGTCGAAGTTGGTGCTGCCGACACTCACCCAGAGATCGTCCACGATCATGATCTTGCAGTGGTACATGCTGGGCTGGAATTGGTAGATGGCGATGCCCGCAGCGAGGAGCTTTCCCCACTTGGCGCGCGACGCATGGCGCGTCAGTTGCGAGTCGGTGATTTCTCCCGGCACGATGAGCTCCACCTCGACGCCGCGCTTTTTGGCGAGAACCAATTCGTCGACGGCGGCATCCTCGGGCACAAAATAGGCGTTGGAGATACGCAGCGTCTTGCGCGCGCCGCCTACGAAGAGTCCGTACATCAGGCGAATCTTCAGCGACCCGCCATCGGGCGAGCTGTGCACGACTTGCGCCTTCTTGTTACCGACGGGCAAAATTTCCGGAAAGTAGGCGTCGTCGTGATGAATGTCCGGACGTAGTTCCACCCAGTTGTCCATGAAGGTGGCCTGCATCTGCGAGACGGTCGGCCCTTCGATGCGATAGTGCTCGTCGCG
>JAHFDV010000646.1 GCA_023248815.1 Myxococcales bacterium | reverse complement strand
CGCGGGAAGTGAACGCTCCTTCCTGCGCAACAAAGTGAAGCAGGCCGAGAAGCTCGGCGTCACGACGAAGCAGCTCGGAGTCGAAGGCCTCACGACTCTCGCGAACCTCTACAACACGATGATGAGCGAGCAATCGATGGAGGGCAAACCGGAATCCTTCTTCGACGCGCTCGCCGCGCTCGTTCGCGCCGAAAGAGCGACAATCTTTCAATGCGACCACGATGGTGCGCCCGTTGGCTCCGTTCTCGTCATTCGCCACGGCGAGCAGGTGACGTTCCATCTCGGCGCAACATCCGGGGAGAAGAAGCCCTTCAAGAAGATGCTCCTTCCGCTCGTTCGCGCTGCGGAATGGGCGCACGAAGTTGGAGCCAAACGCTTCGACCTCGGCGGCGTTCCCGAGGAGGACGACAAGGACGACAAGCGCAATGCGATCGCGCAGTTCAAGTTCGATTTCTCGAAGACGCGCGTGGCTCTCCTGCCCGTTCAGCGCTATTCCGCGCCTCTCGCCGATCTTCTCGAACGAGCTCCCGTGAACGAAATTCGCAACCTTACTTCGCGCCCTCTCGAGTCACTCGGCGCTCTTTTCGGTCGCAGATGAACGTATATCTCTGCGTGACGATCGACAGTGAGTGCGACAAAGGTGCCGAGTGGAAAACGCAAAAGCCACTCGCGTTCGCCGGCGTTCGTGAAGGCATCGTCAAACGTCTTCAACCGCTCTTCAATCGCTACCAAGCCAAGCCGACGTACCTTCTTTCGCCCGAGGTGATCGCAGAGGCCGAAAAGGGCGATCTCTTTGCCGGCCTTTCGGGTAGCTACGAGTTTGGCGCGCACCTGCACGGCGAGTTCATCGGCCCGAATCCTTTCGTGCCCGACGTCACGCTCGATTTTCAGTGCAATTACTCTGCAGACATCGAGCGTGAGAAGCTACGAAATCTCACGAGCCTGTTTCGGGATGTCTTCGGCAACCGGCCCACTTCCTTTCGCGCAGGTAGATTCGGCATCGGCGCACACTCGATCGATCTCTTGAGCGAGCTCGGATACATGGTCGAGTCCAGCGTCACGCCGTGGGTCGACTGGTCCGAAAAAGGCGCACGCGATCTCAATCATGTCGGCGCCCCAACGCAGCCTTATCACCCCGATCCACGCTGGCCCGCACGCCCCGGCAAGTCTTCACTGCTCGAAGTGCCCATCACGATTCGACCGCGCGTTGCGCAGCGGCTGCCATTCATCGGCAAGATCATCGAGCCACGTTGGCTGCGTCCCACGTGGGGAACTGTCGACGGATTGCGAGACGTGATGCGCGACGAGATCTGGGACGCACGCACACGCTACGGCGCGCATCGCCCCGTGATCCTCAATTGCATGTTCCACAACGTGGAAGTCATCCCCAACGCGAGCCCTTACGCCGCGACCGAAGACGAAGCGTCGAAGATCCTCGCGCGCCTCGAAGGCGTCCTCGCTTTCGCAGAGCGCGAAGGCATCAAGTGCATTGGTCTTTCGGACGTCCTCTCGGTGCTGTCGCCACTCCACTGAAGAGTCCGAGTGTGAGCGGTACCATGGACGCTAAACCGGATTCCAACGGCGCAACTCCCGTGTCGAGCGGCGGGCCGCGCCGCGTTTCGATCGCGACTCGTGCGCTCCACCTTCTGCCCTTCCAGATAGTGCTGCGCGCAGGCGACGCCTATTTTCCGATTCTGCTCGCGCATCTGTTTCGTCTGACGGACTCGACGGACGTCTATTACCGAGCGCTTTCGGTTTTTCAACTCGCGGGATCGGTGCTCTTCGGAATGTTCCAAGACTCGGCGCTCATCCCGATTCTCGCGGGCCTTCGCAAAGACGATCCCAAGATCATTCCGCGCCTCTTCGGCACACTGCTCACGCACACGCTCGTCATCGGCTTTGTCGTCGCGATGATGATCGCGGGAATAGTCGCGCTGCTCTTCCAGGTTTTCTGGTCCGTCGATCAAGGGAGCATGTCTCTCCTGACACGCATGATTCCGGCGTTCACGCTGTACCTCGTCTTCACGAGCACGCGCACGCTCTTCACGGCTCTTCTGCATTCCGAGCACGATTTCTTCTCGCCACCGATCGGCTCTGCGCTCGGAATGTGCGTGAACCTGCTCGTCATCGTCGGCCTGCACGAGCGCTTTGGACTCGCAGTCGTTCCCTACGGACAGCTCCTTGCGGAGATCGTCGCATCGCTCTTTCTCTTCGCTCGGTTGAAGAGTCGCGGGGCGGTGTTCCAGTGGAACATGGAACGACTCGAACCTCTTCGTCGATTCGTGCGTCTAATGTCGGCGGGCGTTGCCGGCGGCGCAGTCACTCGCGTCAATCCCGTGATCGACCAGTGGATGGCGCGACAGGCCGGCGTCTTCGGCGGCGGGAGCACGATCAAGAACGCAAGCGACGTGTCTTCGGTACCCGCAGCCCTCGTTCAAGCAAGCTTGCTCTCGGTGCTGCTCATCCACCTCTCGGAGGATTTTGCCAAAAAGGACTTTCGCGCGTTTCGCAAGAAGGTCTATCGCGCGTGTCTCTCCGTCGTTGCCATCCTCACGGCCGCGGCGATCGTTCTCTACGCCATACGCCATTGGCTTCTTCAGCTCGTCTTTTTGCACGGCAAAATGAGCTTCGAAGACGTGCAGAAGATCACGGACGTGTTTCCCTATTTCCTCCTCGGCGTGGCCCCATTCGGCGCGCTTCTCGTGCTCGCGCGCGCCCACGTTGCGCTCGAGAACAATCGCATTCTCTTCGCGATGGGCGTGCTCAACGCCACGAGCAACGCGATCTTCAACGTGTTCCTCGTGCGCACGATGGGACTTCGCGGACTCGCCCTCTCGACGTCACTCGTGCAGACGGTGATCGCCATCGTCTTTTTCATTCTGTTCGAGAAGAAGATTCGCCAGCTCGTGCTCTTGGAGCCCTTGCCGTCGTGAGCATTCGCGTTCTCCATATCGTCGTCGCTGGCGAGATCGGCGGCGCCGAGAGGA
>JAHFDV010000645.1 GCA_023248815.1 Myxococcales bacterium | reverse complement strand
CGCAACCGCCGCGTTCGAAGACGCGATCCTCTGCTCCACGAAGAACGGGTTCACGCAGGTGGTGGTGCCGAAAGGAACGTACGCGCTTTCTCGAAAGCTTTCCCTTCCGGACGCCGTTGCGCTCGTCGGTGACGCGTCGGCATCGATTCATGCGCCGTCATCATCTCTGGACGCTGGGAGCACGCCTTCCTTCGACACGCTGCCGGTGCTGAAGTTTCCTGCGGGATTTGCCGATGACGCCATCGTTCTCGCTGAGCGCGCCGCGGTGAGCGGCGTGGCGGTCGTTTTTTCGGGGCCGCAAGATCCGAAGAATGCCGCGCTGCGCATCACGGGCATCGGCACCAGCATTCAGAAAGTGCGCATCGTGAACGCCGGCATCGGAATCTACTCTCCCTCCGAGGTGAATGCCGGGCGCGTTTACTTGAATCAGATCGACGTCCTTGATGCCGTCATCGGCGTGTGGATCGACTTCGGCCTCGATATCTCGCGATTCGAGAACATCCACGTCGCGCGCACAGCGCTCACGGCAGGCACCTACGGGCTCATCTTCGGTCGCGATGACTACATGCTCGCGTCGAAGATCTCGACTTCGAAGATCGCGACCGGCGTGGAGTTCCGCGCGAGCGGACAAGGAGGAGGCAGTATCTCGTCGCTCACGGCCTACGAGTCGAGCGGCTGTACGACGGGCCTCTCGGTGAAGAGTGGCACGCGCCTTTCGGCCTCGAGCTTCACGATCTCGGCAATCGATGCGGCGGTCGTCGTCAGTGAGACGGCGACCTTGTCGCTCTCGAGTGCGCATCTTTCGTCCACGGGATCCTCGACCGTTCAAGTTTCGGGGCAAGCCATCCTCTCGATGTCTGGCTCGGACATTCAATCGTCCGTGAGCACCGATCACGCCGTAGCGGTCAACGGCGGAAAGTACGTGACCATTACCGGGAACACGATCACCTCGAATGGCCACGGCGTGTACTTCTTCGCGCCTCCTACGCGCGGGGTCGTGGTTGGAAATAGCTTTCAGCTGACGAACCCTTCGGGGCGACTCGTATTCGGAAATTTCCCCGGCGTCGTCGTCGACGGCAACGGGAGCAACCAATGAGTCGAATTTCTACGAGGGCGCTACCGTTCCTCGTGTTGGCGCTCTCCTGCGGAGATGCGAACGACGACGAAAACACGGCACCGAGACCGCCTGGTAACGCGTGTGAAAAAGAGAGCGATGCCGCTTTCTGCATACGTCTGGGCAAAACGTGCGGCGTCGTCTCGGGCGTCGACCTCTGTGGTGTCGAGCGAACGAACTTCTCGTGCGGCTCTTGCCCGACGACGCAGTCGTTCTGCGGCTTCGTGGGCGATCCATCTGGTGCTACGGATTCCACCCAGGCGCTTCGCGACGCGATTCAATGCTCCATCGACAACGGGTTTGCTCAGGTGAAGATTGGGAAGGGAACCTTCGCGGTCGCAGAGAAGATCGTCGTTCCCGAGCGCGTTCCACTCGTCGGTGAAGAAGATGGAACATTCGGGATGAACGGACCCACGCCCTACGACGCGCTGCCGATCTTGCGCTTCCCATCGGGGCTAGCGGACGATGCCCTGGTGTTGTCGAAGAATGCTTCGATCACCGGCGTGCAATTCGTCGCCGGAGGACAAGCCGGCGAGACGCACGCGGTCATTCGCATCGCAGGTGAGGACATCGCCATCCGTAACGTGAAGATCACGAGCGGGCAGTGGGGGATCCTTTCGAACGCCGCGACAGACGCTCGCGGTGCCTTCATCTCGAACGTATTCATGGTTGCGCCGCGAGGTGGTGTGTCGATCGCTAAAGCGACGGACACTACGCGAGTCGAAAACGTGCACGTTTGGAACAACGACGGAAACCTGGCCACGACGAGCGCCTTTTCCTTTCACAACGTGAAGGGACTCGTTGCTCCGCTTCTTTCGACATTCAACTATCAAACGGCCTTGGAAGTGCAGGACTCCGAGATGACCGTTCTCGGGTTCCAAGGAGACCTCTGCGTCAACGGGCTCGTGGCATCGGGCACCTCCAACGTCGTCGTGAGCGGCGGCTCGTTCTTCTCGCACTTCACGTCACTCTCCGTCGACGATTCGTCACGCGTTTCGATGTCGGGAAGTTTCATGACGTCGAACGGCAATCCCACCGTTTGGGTTCGCTCGAGCAGTGCGTCACTCGCGCTTTCCGGATCGACGATCATTCGAGATGCCGACGGCTTCAGTCCCCCGGCGATGCGCGTCGACGGTGCGCGCCTTCTCTCGATCACGGGCAACACGATTCGCAGCGGCGCGACCGGAATCCTCTTCACTGCAGGAGCGACGGGCGGTTCGGTCTATGGAAATACGATCGACATCGTCAATTCCGGAACGGCGTGGAGCCCTTCGGGTGTCGGCGGAGTAGCGTTCAAGGCGAATGCGACGAACGCAGCGCCCTGAATCGTCGATCGCGAAAGCGCGCGCCGCTGGATCCTTCTCTCTCGCCTCGAGACCTCCTAACTCTGACGCCCGACTTCATCGCGAGCTGCGGCCTGCGAAGATTGCGTGCTAGGTTCGTCGCTTGAAAAGCTTGGCTTCCGCCACCTGGCAAGACATCAACGCACTTCGCGAGCGTCTCGTGGCCATCGAGCGAGCGTCGGTCGAGGAGAGCGCACAAGCCTTCATCGAAGACTTCGTCGGTTCATTTTCTTCGATCGTTCTCGGGCGCGCTTTTCTCGTACTTCCGTTCGAGAAGCTTCCCGCGCGTGAGCGCGCGTTCGCGACCGAGCTCGTGAAGGGCGACGCCCGCTTGCGGCCGAGCACGCGCGTTCTGACGCTCATGGGAACGCACGGAAGCGATCCTACTTGGCGGTCGCGGACGAAGTCGCTAGGGCATCTCGCGATTCCTCTTCTTGATCAGTCGTTCGTTTCGGGGATCCCGATGATCGCGAGTCTCCTCGCGTCGCTCGAGGTGGATCTCTCGGCGCTCGAAAGTGGACGATCGATCGCGACGCGG
>JAHFDV010000644.1 GCA_023248815.1 Myxococcales bacterium | reverse complement strand
CGAGCATGAATGCGAGTGTCGCCGTCGCGTCGGGTGCAATCATGCGTTCGACACTCGAATGCGAAATGTCGCGTTCGTGCCACGTGACTACGTTCTCGAGCGCGGGAATGACCATCGCGCGCACGACACGCGCGAGGCCCGTGAGGTTCTCGCTGCCGATGGGATTGCGCTTGTGCGGCATGGCGCTCGATCCCTTCTGGCCTTTCTTGAACGACTCTTCGACCTCGCCGACATCGCTTCTTTGCGAAAGACGAATGTTCGTCGCGAGGCGTTCGACCGAGGAGGCGAGAATCGCGAGCTGCGAAAAGAAAAAGGCGTGGCGATCGCGCGGCACGATCTGCGTCGAGACGGTTTCGCGCAAAAGCCCCAACTGCTGGAGCGCGTCCTCTTCGATTTCGGGCGAGAGGTGCGCATACGTGCCCACGGCCCCGGCGATCTTTCCGAACGAGATCTCTGCAATCGCACTCTCGAGGCGCGAACGACCGCGCACGAACTCCGAAAGATGCCCCGCGAGCACGACGCCGAACGTCGTCGGCTCCGCAAAGATGCCGTGGCTCCGTCCCATTAGCGGCGTCTTCGCATGCTCCTTGGCGCGGGTCGCGAGCGCGGTGATGAGTCGATTCAACCGGGCGAGAAGGAGCTGTCCTGCTTCGCGGAGGAGGAGCGCGAAGGTCGTATCGAGCACGTCACTCGAGGTCATTCCGCGGTGCAGCCAGCGGGCATCTGCTCCGGCGAGCTCTTCGACATGGGTCAAAAAGGCGATCACGTCATGGCGCGTCGTCAGTTCGATCTCGTCGATGCGCTTTTCGTCGAGCGCGATTCCCTTCTCGCGGATCCGTAAGGCTGTGCCTTTCGGCACGATCTTCGCCCGTTCCATGGCCTCACACGCCGCCAATTCCACCTCGAGCCAGGTCTCGTAACGATGAATCGGAGCCCAGAGCGCACGGAAATCAGCAGGCGTATAGCGCGGGATCATGCGGCTCTTTTACGCGACCACCCTCGGGAACGTCGAGCAAGCATCGCAAGACCTCTTGCCTTCCGCCCCTGATTCGCTAGAAATGGTCCCTCTTTTTCGGGCATCGTCTAATGGCAGGACAGGAGATTTTGATTCTCCTTATCGTGGTTCGAATCCATGTGCCCGAGCTGGTTTCCCCTATCGCTGGTGCGAAAGCGCGAGCGATGCGGGCGACTCCCACTCCCTGAGTGTCGCGCCGCAAAGTCGACGGGAGCGGACGGTCGATGGCAACGAGCGAAAAAATGCGAGCCGCTCGACGGAGGCGCGTCGCTATTTTCTTCGTCACATCCCGCCGTCTCCGAGATCTTGCCACTCGATGAGGTCCGGCGCGGGAACATCGTAGGGCTCGCCAGCATCGCCCTCCCTCACGCTCGCTGGAACGAGCATTGGCGGGAGCTTGACGGTGTAGAAACGGATGAGGGCCGTCACACTCGCGTAGATCGCAACCGCGCCGAGTAGAAACACTCGAACGAGCGGCCACGGAAATCGCGATAGTTTCGCCACGCTTCAGAACATACACTCTGCGCCATGCGAGGAGCCCGTTCGATTGTTGCGCCGCTCGCAGGCGTTTTCGCTCTCCTCGCAGCTTGCGCACCAGGCGGAGCGTTCAGCCAAGCGCAGGTGCCCGCGCCCATCCCGCGCGCTCAAATTCCGGTGCTTCCAGACGTCGCTTCCTCGTACTGGCGGTCCGTCCCTCTCGAGCTCGGTCCAGGGCTTCCGCATCCCGAGCTTCCGCTCGGGGAGTCCACGATCGTGAATGCGAAGACTTCGCGTACGTTCGCTTCACTCACGGAGAAGGAACGCGCGCTCCTTCTTTCGCAAGGATTCGTGACGCGTCCACTCACGACTTCCGAGCATCGTCTTGGCGCGCTCTATCGAGAGGTCGAGCGCGAGGGAACGCCCGTCTTCGTGACGACGGAGATGCTCTTCGAGCTCGTCCACATCGGTCTCCGCGCGACGCTCTCGGAGCTCGAGGATCATTTCATTCGTCCGATGCTTCTCGCGGCGACCGAGGAGCTCTTGCCGACGTTGACGAAGGAAGCGGAGAACGCTCCTTCGGATCTCAAGCGTCCCTATCGCATTGCTACCGACTACCTCCACGTGCTGAAGCACCTCATCGCCGCAGAAAAAACCGGAGTGAGCGACACGACGCGCGACGAGCTCGCGAAGATCGCGTCGGACTTCTCCGTGCGGCCGAGCCCGGTTTTCGGAACCATGGTCGACTACGCGCCCTTCGCGCCGTTCGGCGGATGCGAGCGGTCGTTCGTGTGTCGCTTTCACGCGTGGGGAGAGCTGCCATTCGCCTTGGCGATCGACGAGAGCAAGCCCGTGAACCGCAGCCTCCTTCGCGATCACCAGCGTTCGGCCTTGCTCTTGACGCGCCTTTTGGATCTCCCGAAGAAAGCCGTCGCAAGCGAGCCGCAATTGCATGCAACTTACAGTGACTTTGAACGCTATGGCGCGTTGCTCATGGGCCCGCCCGATTCGGTGACGTTTTCAGAGCTCGCAAAGCTCGCGAAGGTCGAGGGGATCGATCCACGCTCTCCACGCACGCTCGTCGACGTCGTCGCTTTCCAAAAGCTCGGCGCGGCGATCGCTCAGCGCGGAACTCCACATATCCTCGATTCGACATCGGCGGCGCTCGACCGCGGAAATCGCGCGAATCCGGGAGACGTGCGAACGACACGCCTTCTCGGTGGGCGGTACTCTCGCGACGGAGATGCGCTACAGCGCGTGGGGCTCTTCGTGCGCTCACTCCGCGCGCGAGATTCGGGCGAAGGACTGCGCTCACCACGCGCGCTCGACGTTCTCGCGTGGTTCGGTAGTCCCGAGGCCGTAGCAACGCGCGAACGAGACTTCGGCGAAGACAAGGCCGCTTACGGTGAGCTCATCGAGCGCCTCCAGAGTCTCGTTCCGCCCGTTAATTCACCGGCACGGCACGAGAGCGTCTATGCGTCCGTGCTCGACCTCATCGAGAACGCCAACA
>JAHFDV010000236.1 GCA_023248815.1 Myxococcales bacterium | reverse complement strand
GTAGGTGTCGAGCTGAGCTTCCTTCGTGCGCCGACCTCTGGCAACGAGCGTCTCGGCATTTGCGCGGAGCTCGTCCGTCGTCGCCGGAGTCATGACGCTCGCGACGACGCGCTCCTGAATCTCGCGCAGGTTCATGCGATCCCGGGCTCCTTCGGGGCGCGCCTCGAGAGGGCACGATCTCGCACGGCCCGTGCGCGCGAGGCTTCTTCGAGGAGACTTTCGTACGTGGGAAGCGCGTCGTCCCATTCGAGCAACGTCGCGACCGATCCAGCGCGTTCCACGAAAGACTCATAGAGGCTCCAGACGTCCCCCGTCACGAGCGAAGAGTGCGTGTCTAGGAGGTGGTCGCCCTTGTCCGTGTGCCCCGCGAGGTGAACTTGGACGACGCGATCGAGGGGCACGTTGGCAACGTATTCGTCCGGATCGAACCCGTGATTCTTGCCGCTCACGTAGATGTTGTTGATGTCGAGGAGGATGCCGCAGTCGGCGCGCTCGGCGATCTCGGAGAGGAACTCCCATTCGGGCATCTCGCTCTCTTCGTAGGTGAGGTAGCTCGAGACGTTCTCGAGCGCGAAAAGGCGTTCGACGCGGTCTTGCACTTCGCGGATGCGCGAAGCCACGTGCAGAACGGCCTCTTTCGTATACGGAAGCGGCAAGAGGTCGTGCGATTCGCGAAGACCGACGCCCGTGAAGCAAAGGTGGTCCGAAAACCATGGCGGGTTCGTCGTGTCGACCACGCGACGAAGCGACTGTATGTAGTCTGCACGAAAAGGATCGGTACCGCCGATCGAGAGCGACACGCCGTGGGGGATGAGCGGACACGATGCGCGAAGCATGTCGAGGCGCGTCTTCGTGGCGCCGCCCTGGGCGAAGAAGTTCTCACTGATGATCTCGAGCCAATCGATTGGCTTGTCCTCGACAGACTCGCTCTCCGCAAAGGTGCGGCGAATGTCTTCGTCGTGGGCAGGACGCGCGCCGACACCGATCCCGAGATCGGGGATGCTTCGTCTCTTGCGAAAACTCATGCGAGGGGGATGGCCGAACAGCCGAGGAAGGAGCTCTAAAAAGCACAAAGCCAGGAGGGCAGTGCCCTTCTGGCTTCGTACGACTCACGCGTTCAGGCGAGGATCGCCGACGCGCGTGATGTCACTTCGCGCCGCAGGAGCCCTTGGCGCTGCCAGCGGGAGCCGCTGCGCTGGTGGCCGGCGTGGCCGAGCCCGACGTTGCGGACGTGTCAGAAGACGTCGCCGACGTTGCCGGATCCTTGTTCTCACCACCGCCACAGGCGACCGCGCCGAGAACGAGACCCGCAACAGCCGAAGCGACAAGCGTTTTTCCAATGTTCATAATGACCTCTTCTTGGGTGAAAGCTCTTGTTGTTTGGCAAGAGTTCGCCGGCATGAAACCGCCGAATTGAAAACGTACGCTATCACGAAAGGGTCCAAACCATGCAAGTCGCCTGCAGGTCGTGAGCACCAAACAGGCTCGCGGGGCTTGAAAAAGCTCAGTTTCCGCCGAGCCGGATGCTTCGTCCCGAGTCGACGGTTTGCTTGGCGCGAGGGATGAAGAGGCCTCGGCTTTCGACCGTCGCAGGGTCCGTGAGGACGATCTTGCGCAGCTCGCCGAAGAGGCGTTCGACGACGTCGGGCCGTGCGGCCGAGACATCGATCGTTTCGCCGGGGTCGGCAACCGTGTCGAAGAGAAGGAGACGCGCGCCGGTGCGTGTCGGCGCGTAGAGCAGCTTGAAGCGTGCGTCGCGAACCATGCGGTGCTTCGCGAGATTCGTGAACGACTCGGCGCTGCTCCGCAAAACGAGCTCGTCCTCGTGCTCGACGTCGATCTCGGTGAGGCGTTCGATCGGCGGATAAGGCATCCGCAGCTCCGGCACGATGCCGTCGATCTCTTCGGTGAACCAGAGCCCCGTCTCGGCGAACGCAATGCGATCGTCCTTCACTTCACCCGGGTTCGCCCGCGCGAGCGGCATGAGCGATTTCCCGCGCATTCCCTCCCCCGGCTCGAGATGCATGAGGTCGAGCAGAGTCGGCGTGAGATCGATGTCACGAACGATGTTCGTGATGCGCTTCGGCGAGAAGTTTTTCGAATCGACGAAGACGAGCGGAATGTGGAGCGCTTCGTCGCCGAAGAGATGATTGCCGTGTCCCTCTCCGCGACGCGACTCGTAGAGCGTTTCACCGTGGTCGGCCATGATGACGAGGATGGTGCGGCGCTTCGACGCCAAGATTTCTTCGACGAGCGGCGCAGCAGCATCGTCGATCGCCGTCAGCGCTCCGCGATAGAGCGAGCGAATCTGCGTGACGTCTTCTTTGCTGAGGTCGGCGCCGCTCTCGAGACCGACGGGCTTGTGATACTTGAAGCGCCCGCGATAATCGGGGTCCGTATACTTCTGGTAGTACGGATAGGGCGCCGCGTAGGGGAAGTGCGCCGTCGAGAAAAAGACCGTCAAAAAGAGCGGTTTCTCCGTCTGCCGCGCGATCGCTCGACGCACGTCGTCGGCGAGAATGAACGGGTCGGCGGCTTGATTGAACTCGCGAAGCACCGGAAAAACGCGCCTTCCGAGCGAGGTCGTAATGAACGGCAGGAGCGGCGTTGCGCGTTCGAGCCCCCGTTGACGAATGAGCTCGCGAAAGTTGAAGTTCGGCGTGTCGACGGTGTCGAAGCCGAGCTCGACGCGACGAAAGATGTCGCCCGCGAAGTCACTGACGACGACCGTGTGATAGCCGACCTCTTGAAGACGTTTCGGAAGCGCGGCGATCGACTTCTGGCGATCTTCCCAACGCGGAAACATGTCGCGAATTCCGTGGTCGGCCGGCCAGCGACTGGAGAGCAGCGTCATCCACGAAGGAAACGTGCGCGGCAACGATACGTAGGCGCGGTCGAAGCGCGTTCCGCGATCGGCGATCGCGTTGAGCTTCGGAACGGTGTCTTCGCGCAAGTAGTCCCACCGGAGCGAGTCGACCGCGAGGAGCACGATGTTGGGCTGCTCTTCCCCACTCGCATCCGTTTTGGCTTCGTTCGGAGTTTCGGACTTCTTCGGACCTTGCTTCGTGGGAGCTTCCTGCGCGTCCGCGTGGCGAACCGTTTCATCTGGCGAAGAGCCGCGCATCACGAGGACGACCCCGCCGATCACGGCAACGAAGAGGGCGCGCCCCGCCATCGCCCACGACCGCTGCGCCGCGGGACGCTCGCTGAGCGTCTTCGGAAGCTCACGTGCCTTGTCGCCCAGCTCACGGAACGTCGGATTGCCCGTGCGGCGGATTCCGAAGACGAAGAGGTAGAGACCGACGACGAGGATCGTGTAGAGCCCGGGCTTTCGCAACGTGTCGGTCAAGAGCACGTTGACGAGTCGCGGCCATCCGCCACGCCCATAGAACACCGACGCATAAAGCTGCGGCCCTTCGATCATCGCCCTCGCGACTGCAAATGCATGCAGCGAGATGACGAGGAGCGCGCCATGAGCAAGACGCTTGATCGCCTTCGGGCGAGCCCACGCGCGAAGTGAGAGCACGAGATACGCCCCGAGTCCCAGGAGCGCACCGGAGGCGATCGCCGTCGCGAGAATCGCCGCGCCGAGCCGTCGCAGCTCGACGCCGTAGGAACCTTCGATCACGCCCATGATCTGCTGCCCATTGGCGCCGAGTGGAACGTCGTTGGTGTCGACGAGGAGCGAAAAGAGCGTCAGCGAAAAGAGCCAGATCGGACCGAACACGATCGGATCGAAAAAAATGCGCAGCCAGCCACGCTTGGAGCTCCAAAAGCGACCGAGCCTCGTCAGGGGATTGGCGCTCATCCGCTGGCCACCCACGAGCGAAGAGGACGGCTCTTGCTGCCCTCGACGAAAAGCTTCTCGGAGAGATCGACGATCTCGCGAAGCAACGCGGCCACCTCACGGCGCGGAGCTGCACCCGTTGCGCGCTCGCAGAAAAACGTGCGGCAACCGAGAGGCCGTGACGCGTAGATGCGGCAGTGGCCTTCGGAACCGAGATACGGGCAGCGCCCTTCATCGGCCATGGGAAGCGCGCGACCTCGTTGCGATCCGCGCACCGACGCCTGGAATCCCGAAGCCTTCGCCGCCAAGCGTGCCTCTGCGTATTCGATGGGCGTCACATACGGCTCACGGCCAGTGCGCTCGAAATGGCAGCAGTCCGTGCTGCGCTCGCAGGTGACATCGGCAACGAGCGCGTCGACGCGCAGATAGACGTCGCGGAGCCGTTCGCGCTCGGTAGCGCCGCGGAATACGCGATCGTCTTGTGGCGTAATTCTCGAGTGCATGGTCGCCGGAAGGCAAAGGGAGGGCGGAGACTACCTAAAAACGGAACGCGCTCCGGACACTTTTGATGTGGGACAGCTTCCGAAGTAACGTACGGGCGGTGGACGAAGAAGGTCGACCGAAAGGATCCCAACGGGCGAGCTCACCCTCGAATCCGCCAAAAAAGAAGCGCTTTCGCGGTCGCGGATGGGTCTTTTTCAAACGCGCGCTCTTCGCGCTCTGTCTTCTCGGTGTTGCGGGGATCGTCGCTGCGATCGTCCTGATTCGAAGTTACGAGGCGGATCTTCCGAGCATTCAGGACCTCCGTCAGAACTATCACCCGCCTCAAACCACGCGCATTCTCGCGCGCGACGGGTCGATCCTCGCCGAGCTCTTCACCGAACGCCGCACGATCGTGCCCATCAAAGATCTGCCGCCCCACGTGAAGCTCGCCATCCTCGCGGCCGAAGACGCCAGCTTCTACGAGCACGAGGGACTGAATTACTTCGGCATCTTCCGCGCCGTCATCGTCAATTTGAAGTCCGGGCGCTTTCGCCAAGGTGGCTCGACGATCACGCAGCAGGTGATCAAGAACGTGGTCCTCACCGCGGAAAAAACGTTCGATCGAAAAATCAAAGAGGCGCTTCTGGCGCGTCGTCTCGAGCAGAACTTGTCGAAGGACGAGATCCTCGAGATCTACATGAACCACATTTATTTCAGTCGCGGTCGCTACGGCGTCGAAGAAGCCTCGCGCGACATCTTCGGAAAGTCTGCGAAAGATCTCACCTACGCAGAAGCGGCGATGCTCGCAGGTTCGATCAAAGGTCCGATGTATTCGCCCCATTCGGATCTCGCGCGCTCGACGGAACGCCGCAACGTCGTTCTCGAGCAGATGCACGAAAAAGGATTTCTCGACGACGCGCGCTACGAAGCGGCACGCCAGGAACCCGTGCACCTTGCACCCATCAGCAGCAACGAGAATGGCAAGCTCATTCCCGAAGTGATCGAAATCGTGCGCAAAGAATTGCACGAGCGCGAGAAAGAGAAGGCTGCGCTCGGCGGTTACACGATCTACACGACCATCGATCGGCATCTGCAAGAGGTGGCACGCAAGTCCGTGCTCGACGGCCTGCGCCTCTACGACAAACGTCATGCGCTTCTCGGACCGCTCAAGGGCCCATCGCCGATCTCGGACAAGAAGCCGCGGGCTCCGGTGAAAGATCCGAATCCGCTGTTCGAAGGCACGCCCGAGTTCAAGGCACACAAGATTCACGTCGGTGAGATCGTCGGAACGGACGACGCGAAGGGCACCATTCAGATCCGCGTCGGGACGGTCGTTGGCTTCATCAAGCTCGCCGACTACGAACGCTACAACCCGGCGCATCTCGTTCCCTCGCTCTTCGCGCCCGCGGGAACACGCCTTCGCGTCAGCTTGCTCGCCCCACCCAACGACGACAAGACGCCGCTTCGCCTCGAGTCGGGCCCCGAAGCCGCGCTCGTATCGATCGACGTGCGCTCACGTGAAGTGTTGGCGCTCATCGGCAACTACGAAGCGGCGTCGGGTGGGCTCGATCGCGCATCGCAGGCACGTCGTCAGCCAGGCTCGACGTTCAAGCCCGTCGTCTATTCGTTCGCGATTCACACGCGCAAGTACACGCCGGCTTCGCTCATCGACGTGACGCCGGGCGTATTCGCTGGTGGCTACAAGCCGAGCAACTACGAAGGCTGGAAGGGCGTCGAAGCCTTGCGGCTTCGTGAGGTGCTCGCGAATTCGGTCAACGTTGGAGCGGTACGCGTACTCGAAGACGTGGGGCCGGCGGGGGTCGTCGATTGGGGAAAGTCGCTCGGCATCACTTCGAAGCTCGGCGCCGATCTATCGCTCGCGCTCGGCAGCTATGAAGTCTCTCCGCTCGAGCTCGCGGGCGCCTATGCGACGTTCGCAGCGGGCGGACAATACGAAGCGCCGCGTCTCATTCGCCGCATCACCGGCCCCGACGGGAAAGACGTCGAGCTCAGCCCGACCATTCCTTCGCATCGCGTCCTCGAAGAAAACGAGGCCTACGTGATCACGCACATGATGACGAGCGTCATCGATCACGGAACGGGCGCGCGAGCCAAAGAGCTCGGACGACCCCTGGCCGGAAAAACGGGAACGAGCAACGCTGCAAAGGATACGTGGTTCGCGGGATCTTCTCCCGAAACGACGACCGTGGTCTGGGTCGGGTACGACGACGGAAGACCGCTCGGCCCCGCAGAATCGGGCGCGCAAACCGCACTGCCACTTTGGATGTCGTTCATGCGCACGGCTCACGAAGGCAAACCAAAGAGCGACTTTCCGATCCCGAATGGCATCAAGCGCGTCGTCATCGACAAGAAGACGGGCCTTCTTCCTTTCGACGGTGATGCGGAGACGATGGAAGAAGTATTTCTCGACGGCACCGAGCCGACGCTCGTCTCGCCCGTTCGCGATCCCGACGCGGGAGTGGGGCCCGATGGCGGCGCTTTCGATCCGACGACTGCCGATGGGCTCGATGCGGGTCTTTAGCGATCACGAGGAATGCGAGTGATGACACTCTCGCGACGCGCGTTCTCCCTCGGAGGGCTGACTGCGCTCCTCTACCAGAAGAGCGCCCTCGCCGAGTTTCAACGAAGCATCGGCGGAAAGGTCGTGTTCCGAGTTCCATGGATTCTTCAAGGCATGGATCCGCATCGGCTCGACGATGTCGGCGCGCAGATTTTCGGTAGCGCTGCATTCAATGCACTTTACACGGTTCGCGCCGTTGGTTCTGCGAACGGCATTTTTCCGGCGCTCGCCGCAGATCTCCCGAAGCTCGTAGACGGTGGCTACGAGGTTCGTCTTCGCGACGGGCTGACGACGGCGAACGGCACACGCGTCACTGCCGCGGATGTCGTCTTCTCCCTCGACCGTGCACGCTCGATCGGCCTCGCTTCGGCGCTCATCCCCTACGGTCCCTGCAGCGCCAAAGACGCGCTCACCGTTCGCTTCGCCAGGCCTCTTCGACCCCCAACGAAAGAGATCGCGGAAGGTGCGCTTGCCAAAGTGCTCTCGGCCCCCGTCTTCGCGATCGTCCCGATCTCCTTCAATCCGTCGAAGCCGGACGGCACGGGTCCGTTCAAGCTCGAGAGCGCCAAAGGCACCTTTCGCTTCGTGCGCAACGTGAAGGCGATCCTCGGGGTTTCGATGCTCGACGAGCTCCAGGTCGAGAGCGCGCCGGATCTCTCGGCTTCGCTTCGCGCCTTCGAAGGCGGCGGCGACGATCTCGGATGGCTCGGCGCGGGACTCTATGGAGCACGGGCAGGTTCTTTGCGCTTCGACGCGGGAGCTCTCGGTGACATCGTCTTTCTGGCGGGAACGAAAGCCGCACTTTGGGACGTGCCAGGAGTGCCGCAAGAGATCGTGAATGGCATCGACGTTTCGGCGTTGCGCCCGTTCATCGCAGACATCGCGGCGAATCGCGGGCAAGAGCAGCGCTGGGCCAAAGGGCCGATCGAGCTTTTCACGCGGCCCGACCCCTTCATGCTCGAGCTCGCGCGCGCAATCGCTGGCTCGTTGTCGCGTCCGGGCAATGCCGTCACGGTCGTCACGTGGAACGACGAAACGCGGCGCGCGCGACTCAAGGATCGCGTCTTCCCGCTCGCTCTCGATTTCGTTCGCACGCCGCACCACGCCGAGATCCTTCCCGGCGCGCGCGCGCATGCTCTCGTTTCGACCTACGCGGCTCAACGCGCCCGCGAGCTCACGGACGTGACGGCGGTCATCGATCCGAAGGTTCTCGCGCGCACGCATCGGTTCGCGAGCGTCGCCGAAGCGAAGATCCAAGGCGCAACGGCTTCGCACCTCTTTCTCCCCGCCAAGCTGGGCATCGAATGGGGACTCGTCGCGCGAGGCACGCCGTGAGACTGGCGGCCAAGCTGTCGCTCACGTTCGGCCTGCTCGCGTCGATGACGACGCTCGGCGTGGGGCTCACGATTCGACACGCCTGGCTCCAAGCCGAAGAAAAACGCTTCGACGACGAGCTGCGCCCCGCGTGCGATCACTTGCGCGACTGGCTCAACGTCGAGATGGAACGCGATCAGCGCCAGCTCGATCGCGCGTGTGCTCACGGCAGCCTCGTCGACCGCGCAAGCATCGCTCGTTCGGCGGGCACCCTCGACGCTCAGCGACTCAGCCTTCTCGAGCTCGTTCGAAGTGAGCGCAGCGCGTTCGGCTTCGACGAGCTCGCGTTGATTACGAACGACGGCGAAGTGCTCGGTGCTGAGCCAAAGAGCGTTTTGCAGAGCGGAGGTGATCACCTGGCTCACCTCGGACACGATGCGCCCTGGGTTTCGCCGCAGTCCCTCGCCAAGGACAACGCCGCGAGTCTCGTCGTTCACTGCCCTACGAAAGCGAAGGGCGTATCCGTGGGCCTCACGGGGACACGCCGCATCGATCCTCTCGTGCAAAGATTCGCGACGTCGTCCGGGCTCGACGTTCAGCGCACCAATCCAGCGCGTTCGGGCGACTTCGCGGTGCGCGCG
>JAHFDV010000643.1 GCA_023248815.1 Myxococcales bacterium | reverse complement strand
GGCCAGGCATTCGTCGCTTGGGCCCATTCCCCCCCCGTCGCGCCGCCCCGCTTGTACTCAAAGCAAAGCTCGTGCCCCTCGTAAGTCATTGACCGATAAGGCAGCGCGCAGGGCTGAGGAAGGTCAATTGGACCTTAACGCGGTCAAAGTGACCCGAGCGGGTCTCAACGGCTTCGCGGATAGCACAATGGTTTCGAAGAATCCTCCTTGGACCGCAAGATGCAATAATCTACGCCTTACCCGTAGAACCTCCATCTGCCAGAAGAAGAGGAACCTTGAGCCAGCCCCCTCAACCGAATCCGCCCACCGTCGCCCCCTCGCACACGTCGCCCCTCCGAGACGCGCTCGGTGATCAGGTACCGACCGAAGTTGCGGGCCGATTCATTCTGAAGAGAGAAATCGGGCGAGGAGGAATGTGTTTCGTCTACAGAGCCGAGCATCGATACAGTCGGCGGGCGGTTGCAGTGAAGTTGCTCCTACCTGCGCTCGCGAAGCAGCGCGACATGCGCGCACGTCTCCTTCGTGAAGCCGTTGCGCTCGGACGCATCCGCCATGACAACGTCGTCCAGGTGCTCGACGCGGGCGTCGATGGCGAAAATCCATTTCTCGTTCTTGAGCTGATGGAAGGACGCACTCTCGAAGGCATCCTTGCGGCGCGCGGCAGTCTGACTGTGTCCGACGCCGTCCACGTCGTGCGTCGTGTCGCCTCGGCGATCGACGCGGCCCACCGTTGCGGTGTGATCCACCGCGACGTCAAACCTGGAAACGTCTTCATCGTACAAGGAGTCCAAACGGACGGCGTGAAGTTGGGCGACTTCGGTCTCGCGTACACGCAATCCGATGAGACCAATGGAGCCCCGAAGCTCACCGGGCACGGAGTCATCATCGGGACCCCCGAATACATGTCTCCGGATCAGCTTATGTCGATGCCGGCCTCCCCTAGAAGCGACATTTGGGCGCTCGGCATCTTGCTGTACGAGTGCCTTACCGGTCGAGTCCCATTCGCGGGCAACTACTATGACGTCCTCGTTCAAACGACGGCCGCGCGTGCTCCCATCGTTTTCGGACTCGATAGCGACGTGCCCGAACCACTGGCAGACATCATCAACCGCGCGCTTTCGCCCGTGGCAGAGAAACAGTTTCGGAGCGCTGCCGAGATGGTCAAGGCGTTGGACGCTACCGACTTGGGGAGTGCCAATCTGCGGCTTCTCAGCGGCAGTCCCGATGGAAGGCGCACGCTTGCCGAGGCGCCAAAGCGCGCGCACATCCGCGCTCCCTTCGTCGCTCCTGTTCGCGTCGACGCGGCCGGAGAATCGATGGATGGGCAATCTCAGGACCTCTCCGCGGGAGGCCTCATGATTTTCGCGAGCAGGGAGCTTCCATTGGGCTCAGCGGTTGACATTCGCTTTTGCCTACCCGCGTCGGGTCGCGTCGCTACCTGCGCCGCTACGGTGCGATGGGTTAAAAAGAGCGAACCGACCTCTCGATACCGCTATGCGCTCGGACTAGAATTTTTTGGTCTGGAGCCCGACGTGAGCGCGGAAATTTTGCAATACGTCCAGGTGATGGGCGATGAGGCCCCGCGATAAGGAATTGTGCGCGCCGCGCACATCGTGATTTACTGACGGCGTGGGGGACACGACCAGTGGGGCACGCGTGCTCGTTGTGGATGACGAGCCCGTCGTGCTGCGGGTCGTGCAGCGCATTCTCGAACCCGAAGGCTACGAGTTAAAAGCGGTCGCGACCGCTGCCGAAGCGATCGCGATTCTCACCTCGGAAACGGCAGATCCGCCCGACGTGGTGCTGACCGATCTCCATCTGAAAGATGGAACGGGCTTCGAGGTCATGCTGGCGACGAAAACGCATCGACCAGAAGCGGTCACGGTCGTGATGAGCGGTCGCGCCACGCTTTCCTCTGCCGTCGAGGCCATGCGTGGCGGCGCTTATGACTACCTCGCGAAGCCGTTCGACGATCCGCAAATCCTCAGCAGCGCCGTGGCGCGTTCTCTCGGCCACAAGAGACTCATCGAGCGGAATCGGTACCTCGAGCAGCGCCTCGACATGTCGGAGCGCTACGAAGGCCTGATCGGTTTTTCGCGTGAGATGCGCCAGGTCGTCTCACTGGTCGACACGGTCGCGAACACCGACGCGAGCGTGCTCGTCCAAGGCGAGAGCGGGACGGGAAAGGAGCTCGTCGTTCGCGCGATTCATGCGCGGAGCAAGCGACGCGAGCGCTCTTTCGTGGCTATCAATTGCGGAGCACTCACCGAATCGCTTCTCGAGAGCGAACTGTTCGGGCATGAGCGCGGCGCATTCACGGGAGCGGCCACTGCTCACAAGGGCGTTTTCGAGCAAGCTTCGGGTGGGACGATCTTCTTGGACGAGGTTGGAGACCTGCCGCTGAGCACGCAGGTGCGTCTCTTGCGCGTGCTTCAAGAGCGCGAGGTGAGGCCTGTCGGTTCGAATAGTCCACGTACCGTCGATGTTCGCGTGGTCGCGGCGACACATCGCGATCTCGCTGCCGACGTGGCTGCCGGCAAATTTCGCCAAGACCTTTACTACCGTCTGAATGTCGTCGTCATCACCGTCCCGCCTCTCCGCGATCGCCGCGAAGACATTCCACTCCTCGCGACCCATTTCGTCCGCAAGCATGCCACGCGACACGGACGGAAGGTGCACGGGCTGACGACCGACGCGCTCACTTTACTTGCCGCGTCCGATTGGACTGGGAACGTTCGTGAGCTAGAGAACATCGTGGAACGAGCGGTCGTACTCAGTCAAAGTAACGCCCTCACCGAAGCGGATTTTGCGCATTTGCCCAAGGCAGACACAAAGCGCAACACTTCGAGCAGTGTGCCGTTTCAGAACGTTCCGTTCGCACGTGCAAAACATGACTTCGAGAAAGAGTACTTGGAGCGGCTGCTGGTTCACGCGCGAGGCAATCTGGCCGACGCGGCGAGGATTGCCGGCCTAGATCGTTCGAACATGCGGCGACTGCTGCGGCGTTTCG
>JAHFDV010000235.1 GCA_023248815.1 Myxococcales bacterium | reverse complement strand
TCATCGATCTCGATCACATGATCTTGCCCGACTCGATCACGCTCGGCGGAACCGTATTGGCGCTCGTTACCGCAACGGTGCGCGGCCTTTCGTGGAAAGAAGCGATTCTCGGCGCCTTCATCGGCTTCGTCGTCGTTTGGCTGCCCTTCATCGGCATGTACAAGCTCATCCGCGGTCGACCGGGCATGGGACTCGGTGACGCGAAGCTACTTCTCCTTGCGGGCGCCTGGATTCGCTGGGACGGCGCGCTGTTCTCGCTCTTCGCTGGCGCCGTTCAAGGGACGATCGCAGCGGCGATCATCTTTCTCGTGAAAGGAAAAATCGACGAGCCCGCGTCCGTGAAGGCCGATCGCGAAGAGCTCGAAAAACTCGCGAAGGAGGGCGACACGGAAGCGCAGCAGGCGCTCGACGAAGATCCCGTCGGCGCGCCTCCGGAGGACGGCTTCACGCAAGCGCGGATCCCGTTCGGGCCCTTCATCATTCTAGGCTGCTACGAGTACCTGCTCGCCGGGCCGTTCATCGTCGGCTTCATCGAGAAATATCTCATGGGCGGCACGGGCAGCCTGTAGCCGTCGCGGGGGGGCGTCTGCACGGGGCTCCAAATCGCCGGATTCCTGTAGACTGCCCACGGAAATGCGCCTCTACCCGACGCACGCGGCTTTTCATCTTTCGCTGGCGGGAGCCGCGGTGATGTCGCTCGGGCTTGCAACGCGCACGCCCGCCGTCGTCGCGTACGGAGGCGCGATGTTGCTCGCGCTTGCGATCGGTCGAGCCTACTCGCGCATCTCGATCATGCGTCTCCGCAAGGCGGGTTTCGAGATGACGTGGGTCGCCAAACGCCGGGTCATTCGCACGACGCGTGGCGCCGAAATCATCATCATGGCCGAGCTTCGCAACCGCGGTGACCACGCGATTCGCGCCGTCCAGATCCGTCCTATTGCGTCGAGCATGCTCTCCGCGCATGCCACCCCCGACACGATCGACATTCCTCCGCGCGGCACCGTACAAGTCGCCGTTCACCTCAACGCGATTCGCGTGGGGCGGTGGGGCGTGCACGGGATGGCGCTCGAGGCGCGTGGGAATGTCGCGGGCGGCGAGACGACGTACGAAGCGCCCCTCATGTTCGCGGCGCCCTTCGGCGTCGAAGTCCTGCCGCGAACCGCGCGTGCGTTCACGCATCCGATCATCGGCGGGAGATCGCAGCGCGCCGTGGAATCAGGCCGTCCCTCACGCGCGGCGGGCGAAGGCGACGAGATTCGAGAGCTCCGCGATCACGTGACGGGCGATCCGTTCAAACGCATCGCGTGGAAGGCAAGCGCCCGTCGCGGACGGCTTCTCGTGCGTTCGATGGATCGCAATGAGCGCGACGTCGTCTGGATCTTCGTCGACGCGTCGGTCGACCTTTGGGCAGGGCCGCTCGGCCAAGCGCCGCTGGATCGCGCGATCGACGAGGTCGCTTCTCTCGCGGCAAAGATCGTCGAGCGCGGAGATCGCGTCGGTTTCGTCGTTTGCGCCTCTCGCCTTCGCACTTGGCTTCCGCCGTCGTCGGACAAGGCTCAGGTATCGAGCATTCTCTTCGCGCTCGCGAGCGCTGCGAGTCTCGTCGACGAAGATCGATGCGATTTGGACGAGGCGGAGCTCGCGCAGCGCGTGAGTGAGCATGCGCGACCACTCGATCCACGATTCTTCGCGGTGCATCGTCCCGGTGATCTCGATGCGCTCGCGGCGCGTGCGGCGCAGCTCCGTGGTCGCGGTCCTTTTGCGCCACGTGTCCCCTTTGCGCGCTCGCCGCGAGATCAAGCGTTTCGCCATTACCTCGCCGCGTTCGGCATCGAAGTTCCGCCGCGCTCCGAGGGCGAACAAGAGCGTGCGCATCACGCGATGGTTCCCCTCTTCGACCGCATGCTCCGCGAACGGACGAAGCCGACGCAAGTGCACATCTACTCTCCGGCGCCGAGCCCGAGCTCGCCGATCCTCGCGGCGCTTCAGCGTCTCCGGAGACGGCGCATCGCCGTCACTTGGATTTTGCCGGGCTTCTCCGAATACGATCCGGAGAGTCTCGATGTCGGCAAACCCATCGACTCCCTCGAAGACGCTGTCGACCGCGCCGTCCGCATTCGTGTTGGAGCGTCACGAGCGCGCGGTGAATTGCTTCTCCGCACGCTCGGAATTCGTTCTCGTCGCGTCAGCTAGGACGCTCGACGTGGGCGGAGCTCAGATTCCGCCGCCGCCACCACCACCACCGCCGCCGCCTGAACCCTGAGTCGGTGGGTCGATGGGTGGCACGCCGCCACATTGCGGCGAGCCGAAGTTCAAGAGTGGGTTGTATGCGTCGATGAGGGTCGCACTGGCGGTCGGGTGAAACGGTCCGAAGTCTGCGCCGACACCAACCGCTAGCTGCGGACCCGCGCTGAGATGTCCACCTGCGCTGATCCCCGTGGGAAGGAACGCGACCGGCGTCACGTTCATGCACACGTTGACTTCGACGCCCACCTTGTATTTGAAGGTCGCTTCAACGTGCGCGTTGAGCGCCTTCGGCACGCCGATTCCGAACTTGATGACGGGACCGTACGCGATGCTCGCCTGTACCTGGCCTTGAATCGTTATCTGCGGGATTCCGGCCTCTTTGAGCGGCAGGAGATCGATGTCTTGATCGGGGATCGTCGGAACGATTCCCGTGGGCCACTCGACCGTCGGAAGACCGGATGTTTTGATCCGGACGCCGTTCGCTCCAAACGTGCCGCCCATCCTGGACGTGCCGTAGAGGCGGAACGGTCGGTCAGTAGTTACTTTGGCGGCAGCACTCGCCAACACGCCCATCTCGCCCTTAAGGCCAGCCTCGATGAAGCAGGGAATGCCCGGCGGAATCACACACGCTGCGTCGACCGTGAGCTCTGGCAGCGGGATCTGCACGCCTGCTTGCCCAGCAAATTCGAACGTAGGCGTGATCTTGAACTCGTAGCTCGACGCAATGTTCGCTTCGCCCTCGACGACGGGCTGCCCCGTGCACGTGCGGCCGAAAAATGTATTGAGGCAGAAGCCAGCGTTGTTGTCCCAACCGAGATCGACCGCACCATCGACACCGAGTTGAAGGAAGAGATCGGCGTCGAGCGTAGCCTTCAACGAGCCATCGACCTTGAGGTTCTTGGCCGCCGTCTTGACGGTGCCGTCCGGATTCTTCACCTCTGCGGTGAGGGGAAATTTCGCGACGTCGAGATTGAAGCCGGGAACGGGAATCGTCGTTTGCATGTCGAGAAGGTTCACCGTCACGGCGGTGCCTAGGTTGTCGCCACGCGCTTGCATTTGCGCACCGCCGCCGCCGGCAGCTCGCGCCGCACGGGTTCCAGGAAGCATGAACTGCGGACGCTGTTTGCCGCCGAGATCGAGATGGCCGCGAATGATGTCGACGGGCTCGAGCGAAGCGGTCGTGAGGACGACATCTCCGCCTTCATTCGTCATGCTGAGCACGCCGCGGATGAAGCCGGGGTTTCGCTTGATGTCGTCTTCATTTCCGCGCGCTGCGAGAATCGTCTTTCCGGGGACGATGCCCGCGATGAGAGCCTCGTGGTTGAGCCGGGGGAGGCGCAACGTCGTGTCTGTCACGGTGAAGTCGTAAATCGCGTCGACGTCGATTTCGCCAACCAAGACGGCGTCGGGATGAACCTTGAATCCGGGATGGTCGGCATCCGTAGATGGCCCCCCCGCGACTCCATCTCTCGCCGGAGCCTCGTCCGCGCAGCCCTGCGCGATGATACCGAGGGAGACAACGGAGAACAGTGCAGCGAATTTCTTCATGCTGTAGCGGATACTTACAAGTTGCGTGCCGGCGCCTAACTAATATTTATGTTTGGGATATCGAGGCGTTAAGCAAAACTTCTTAACGGCACATGGACTAACGGACGATCTCATGGATCACGCGCATCCCGGGGTCAGCCACGATCCCGCGACTGGATCACCGCCCCTTGATGCGGCGCGACAGCAGCACGACGGCACGGGAGCCGCGGCACAATAATAGCGAATACTTACGCACAAAACGACATGTGCGACATTTGACCACCCAAGGCACGGGTCTTGCTCGACGCTCGCCAACATGCGCGCGTACCCCCTTCTCGCCCTTCCGCTCCTCGCCACGCTTGCTTGCAGCTCCTCGAGCTCACCCGAGACCGACGACGGCGCTTTTTCGAGCAACCAAGCAACGCTCCTCAACTTCGAGTTCGATGGAGAGTTCGTGACCGACACGGCGTACGGAACGGACGAGTCGATCATCGAGGATCAGCTCCTCTTCACCATCGGCGAGTTGAACGGCAGCCGCGCAGTCGGTCGTCTCGATGCCGTCACGCTCTCGAAGGTGACGCGAACGCGCGAAGGCACCAACACTCGCATCAAGTACCACGCGGTGCTTCCCGTCGGCTGGGGCAGCAAGACCTCCCTCCCGAAGTCGTACGAGTTCCACTTGCCGAACGATCTCACGACGAAGGCCCGCAACGCCTTCACCGAGAAGTACAAGCACGACTGCGTCGAATCCGGCGCGCACGACGTCGATACGAGCAGCCTCTGGTACTACTACCGCCCATCGCTCGACTCCTGCGCGATCGATGAAGCGGAGCTCACTACGAGCACCGTCAAGGTGACGAAGTCGAAGCTCAACACCTCCGGCAAGTATCCCGAGTTCGACAAGATCTGGGAAGACGACTCGTTCAACGTCGTCGCGGTGTTCGGCAAATACGAAAAGGGCACGACATCGGACGTCGGCATCAGCGGCTACAACAACTTCATCAACGCAGCCAAGGAAGAGCTCAAAGCCTATCGAACCGAGACGACTCCGAAGTCGCTTCCCGTCTCGGCTGGCGTCGCCAATCCCGACGTCGAGATTCGCGCGACGCTCGGCGATGGTCGTACCATCCGCATCAACGCGCTCCTCGTCGACGAAGTGTCGACCGCCGACCGCAAGTTCTTCTCGCGCTACGAGGCGCTTTCGACCGACGCCGACCTCATCACCTACAACGGGCACGCTGGCCTAGGACAGAACGTCCGCGCACTCAGCGCTCACGGGAAGTTCAAGAAGGGCAAGTACGCCATCGTCTTCATGAACGGCTGCGACACGTTCGCTTACGTCGACGGCTCGCTCGCCGATGCGCGCGCCCGCTTGAACCCGGACGACCCGACGGGTACGAAGTACCTCGATTTCGTCACGAACGTGATGCCCGCATACTTCTCCTCGATGCCGACCGCTTCGATGGCTCTCGTCCACGCCCTCGCCGACAAAGACTCGCCACGCACTTATGATGAAATCTTCCAAGACGTCGCCGCGAACCAAATCGTCGTCGTCACTGGCGAAGAAGACAACACGTTCACGCCCTGAAGCGCCGGCGTTCGTTCTCCCGGACGTTCTCGCCCCTTCCCTCGATCTCGTCTTTTGCGGCACTGCCGCGGGCAAGGCGTCCGCGGTCGCCGAGGCGTACTACGCGCATCCCGGCAATCGCTTTTGGCGCACGGTTCACGCGGTGGGCCTCACGCCGCGCCAATTTCATCCGCACGAGTTCCGAGAGATGTTGAGGCTGGGGATCGGCCTCACCGACTTGGCGAAGTTCGTCTCGGGCAATGACGACGAGCTGCCGAAAGATGCGTTCGATGCCGCGTCGCTGCGGAAGAAGATCGTGCGCTTCCGACCAAAGACGTTGGCCTTCACGAGCAAGAATGCTGCACGCGCATTTTTCGATCGCGCGGTCGACTACGGCCTGCAAGCCGAGAAGCTCGGCGACACTTCGTTCTTCGTCTTGCCGTCGCCCTCCGGACAAGCCGTGAAGTTCTTCGACCTCGAGATATGGCGAGAGCTCGCCAATCTCATCCGCGCATCACGCGGAGGACAATCTTCACCCGCGCATCACGCGCAGTAGAAGGCGTGTCGCGCGCACTTCGCCGAGAGTGAGCCCCGCACGTTCTGCAACTTCCCCTTCGCGCGGAGACCGACCGAGCTCCGTCTTGAGAGCGCGCGTCGCCGCCAAAATGCGTGCGATGCGATCTTGAGGAGAGGTTTTCGCGGCTTCGCCAATGCTGCGTCCATGCGTCTCGAGGCGCATCAGCATTTCGTCGATCTCGTCTTGGTTCGGCGAAAACGAGACCACGCGCTCGGCGAACGCGTCTAGCGAAAGGTCTTCGCCTTCTTTCGTTTCAGAAAGAAGCTTCTCGAGAAGAAGAGCGAGCTCACGGCGCAGCATGTTCGTGGAACCTCAGAGATGAAAGACGATGAAGAGATCGTAGAGGGCGTGCGTCCACACGACGACGCCGAAGCCCCGCGCGGCATAGACCTGCGTGAGTAAGAGCCCGAGAACGAAGCGGAACGTGAACGAAGTGAGCTCGAACTTGTCGCCGTAGGGTCCGACGTAGTGAATCGCGCTGAAGACGAGCGAGACGACGACCGCCCATGCAAAAGCGACGAACAGGCGACTCCATGCGAACCGCACGGTGTTGTCTTTCGTCCGCGTCTTTCCGCGCGCCATTCTCGAAAGAAGAAATTTTGCGCCGAGCCCGAAGAGAACGACGCGGAATGCGACCTCCTCGTAAAAGCCCGCCCCGAGCGAAAGGATGATGTCGGCGAAGATGCCGGAGCTCGGCTTCAGGATGCCCGCACCGAAGAGCGTGCGCACGAAGAGCGATGCGATCGTCCGTAAGAGGAGGGCATACACCGCGCCTTCGACGACGACCTGGAGGTACTTTCCGCGATCGAGGACGAGCGATTTTTCGCTCTTGGCGGCAACTGCAAACCCGAGCGTGAACGCGAGAAACGAGAAGAGAACGAGCCCGAAATAAAGAAGCAAACTCGACGACGTCAGCGAGAGAAACCACGGCGTGACGAGGTCTGTCGCGTTCCGAATGCCGCCGAGGAAGACGACCCCGACGTGATACGCGAGGAAAACCGGCAGCGTCAGCGCGTAGTCGATCCAGAGCGGCGGCTTCGTGAGAAAACGCGAGAGCACGCCCAAGTTCTAGCTCAAGAGGCGTTCAAGTTCGCGAGCGAATGGCGAACCCGCTCTATCCGCTTCAGCCCACGCTGGGTCGCAGGCGATAGACGATCGCGACCAAGACGACGAGCCAGAGAACGATGTTGAGCACGAAGGGAACGTCGCGAAGCATCTCTTGCGTCGGGCTCTCGCTCTTTCTCCCGCGACCGGCGCGCCCCGAGACGAGGAAGAGAAAGCGCACGATTCCGAAAAGCGTGAAGGGAACCGTGAGCCATAGGTAGTTCGAATTGAAAAACGAGCGCGTAGAGGGGTCGAGCGTGTAGGCGACGTACGTGACGACGGTCGCGCCCCCCGTCAAAGCGAGCGCAACGTTGAGCGCCTGGGGATTGTAGGCACGAAGCGCCGAGCGTTGCTTTTCGACGTTGTCGCCCGCGAGCTCGTGGCGACGCTTACCGAATCCCAAGAAGAGGGCAAGCAGCGCGGTGCAAGCGAGCATGTAGAAGCTCACGTGCGTCCCCGTCGCGAAACCTCCCGCAACGACGCGCAGCGTGAAGCCGAAGGCGATCATCACGACGTCGAGATAGGCGATCTTCTTCAACCGAAACGTGTAGGCGAGGTTCTCCACGAAATAGAAGGCGGCAACGATCGCGAATCCGGCGTTCAACAAGAATGCGCATCCAATAGACAAGACGACGAGCAGGACGGACATCGCCCAGGCGATCCCCTCTTGGACCTCCCCGCTCGCGATGGGGCGTTCCCGTTTCACGGGATGCTGACGGTCTGCCTCGACGTCGACGAGATCGTTGATCGTGTAAACGGCGCCTGCGAGCATGCAGAAGATCGCAGTCGCCGCGATCGCTTGGCCGACGACGACGAAGTTCGGCCGTCCCGAGCTCGGCAAGAACAGCTCCTTGTTGAAAAACATCGGCGCGAGCACGAACAGGTTTTTCACCCATTGGTGCGGCCGCAACGTCTTGATGAGCCCGACAATCACGCCCGCTCTCCTATCACGGCTCGACTTGCCGCGGGCGCCGAAATCCCGAACGCGAAGCGTTCCAAAGAAAGGGAACGTAAGGCGCGGAGGGGCACGCAGATGAGCCGAATTCGTGTCGCTCACCCCAGTGGCGACCGAATTCGGCGCGTGTCACCTAGCGCCTGAAGATGTCGGCGACACTGACGACGGCAATGAGGGCCAGCATCATGATCAAGCCGACGGCATGAATGCGCGCTTCGATTTTGGCGTCTGGCTTTCTCCTTGAGGCGGCTTCGATGCCGAGAAAGAGGAGGCGACCGCCGTCGAGTGCGGGGATCGGAAGGAGGTTGAAGGCGCCGAGATAAGCGCTGAGCTGTCCAATGAACTGAAGAAGCGTTCCCGGACCTTCCTCGCTTGCCTCGTTCATTTGCTTGACGACGCCAGGCGGGCCACTGAGATCCGAGAAACGAAGTTTCGCGGTCACGAGCATTCCCATCGTTTTTATCGTGCGCACGACGACCATTGGCGGGTCCGTCACGGCGAAGCCGAGGGCTTCCCGCACCGATAGTTGGCGCGTCCAGTGAAGAGGGCCGATGAGAATGCGCCCTTTGTCGATGCCATCGGCGACCGGAACCGGATGGAGGTGGAGCTGCTGACTATCGCGCTCGACCACGAGATCGAGCTCTTCGCCGGGGTGTTTGCTGATGAGCTTGGGGAGCTCTTCCCAGGACTTCACCGTGTCGCCGTTGACCGAAATGACTTTGTCACCGTCTTTGAGCCCTGCGGCCACGGCCGGAAGCACCGTGTGCTTCTTCACGTCTTGGACGACCGAGACACGCATCGAGCGAATGTCTTCTTCGGGGCGACCACCGACGAGAAGTCCGAAGAAGATGAAAATGGAGGCCACGAGATAGTTTG
>JAHFDV010000642.1 GCA_023248815.1 Myxococcales bacterium | reverse complement strand
CACGGGACGAACCTCGCGGCGAACAAGCGGTATGACCAGCTGCTCGTGTTGCCGGGTGGAGAGACGCAGTTCACGGGTGCGGGCGGCGCGTTGAACTTCGTCGCGCACGGGAAGAGCGGATTGGTTCGCGTACCGAAGGAGAGGTTCACGTTCGAGGTGAGCGATCACTTGCCACTCTGGGCGGAGCTTGCGGCTTAGCCGCGTGTTGAGACCCAGTGAAGGATTCCTGCACATCTTGCATCTCGCTCCGACGACGTTAGCGGGCTAGCGTCGCCCTATGCGCCGCAGACAAGCGTCACGCTCACGCAACGAGAAGCCCGTCATTCACGAACTCGGTTCGCGCGAACGCGCAGGTACGAGGCCGGATGTCTAACGACAAACGGAACCTCGTGATCGCGGCCGTTGGCGACGACTCTCTCCACCGACATTGGTTAGTCGAACGTCCGACGCGACAGTTCGACGTGCTTCTCGTCTACTACGGCGCGAAAGAGAATCGTTACGAGTCGGAGTCCGACTTCTACGTCGCAGAGAAGGGTCTCAAATGGCCGCTGCTTTCTATCGCCTCGAAGCGATTCGCGATGGAGATCGCAAGCTATGACGCGATCTGGTGTCCTGATGACGACCTGCTCATCGACGCGCTGAGCGTAAACGCGCTCTTCGACTGGTTCCACAAGCTCGAGCTCAATCTCGCCCAACCGGCGATGGCGGAAGGTAGTCATGTCTGGTTCCAGACGACGAGGCAGTGTCCCTATGCGATCGCTCGTTTCGTCGATCTCGTCGAGCTTGGCGCCCCCGTGTTTTCGCAGGAAGTCTTTCAAAGGCTCGCCTGGACGTTCAGTGAAAGCGAAACGGGCTGGGGATTGGATCTCTTGTGGGGGCGCCTACTGGCCTACGAGAAAATGGCGATCATCCACACCGTCGCGTTCACGCACACCAGGCCATACTTCGCAGGCGGTTCTTACGGAGCCCAACGGCCGCTGCACGACGCAAAACGCCTGATTGAAAAGTATGCAATGAAGAGCGAGCTGATGGCGGGGGACGAAGTCCTCTCGACGATTCTTCGCCCCGACGCCGTCGAGTACATTCCACGTCTCTTCGAGCACGATTTACCAAATGCATTAGCCGAAAAGTCTGAAGTCGCGCGGGCTATCGGTACGCGGTTCAGTGTCGCGGTGTCCGGCGTCGGAGAGTGGCTCATCGATGCGTCCCCGTCGGGACCAAGTTGTCTCACCGGGCGGGGCGACGCGGACTGTTCCTTCACCTTTGCTTCGACCGACGCATTCTTCAAGTATCTAGAAATCCCGCGCAAGAGAATGCTCGGTCTATTCCTGTCGAACGATCTCGAGATCTCGGGGCGCGAGACAGAAGCAAGGAAACTTCCGAGAGTGTTCGAGATGCTCTTTCCGTATCAACACACCGATATCGAGTTCGTCTGAAGTTGTCTTAGAGACACTGTTCGAACGGTTTTGCCACCGTGGTCTTTTTAAGAGGCACCTGCGTCGAGTTATTGCGACCCGAGCTCGCTGCAAGAAATAGGTTCGCGTTGGAGCTCGCCGAAGAGATTGAAGCAGAGAGGCTGCGATGAGAGCAGGTCCTCGAAGGTGCGCGCTTCTTGATAGAGCTTCCCGCGCGCCGCGACCTTCACGGGGCTCGCGCCTCATATCACGCCGCCTCGCCTCCCGAGCGCGAGCGATGTCCTACTGGAATTGCGAGGCGCGCTCCTCAGTTTCGAAGCGGTCCGCAAAACGCCCGGACAAAGAAATCCGTTCATTGAATGTGTGCGTTGCCGCGAAGCTCGGTCTTGAGTCCAGGGGGTTGCGGTCGCGGAAGCCGCTCGTGCGCCCTACCTTTTTTCTACGACGACGTAACTCGCCGCGCTCGGGAGAAACAAATCGCACAAATCGTGACTTTAGGCACATGGCCGCAATCGTGCGGCTGGCGTAAGTTCCCAATTCTGGGGGGGGGGAACCTCGAGGAATCGATTTTGATTCCTCGGATTTTTTTCTCCTTCGAACATGCGCGCCGGGACATCCCGGCAAAGGAGATCAGATGACAACGTATTTGGGAACAGCTGTAAATTCGCCCGCCACGCCCGGCGTCAAGGGAGTCACAACCGTGGACAACGCCAACGCCGTTCGCGGTGAAAGCTCAAGCTACGCGGGGGCGA
This sequence comes from Myxococcales bacterium, assembly GCA_023248815.1. Classification (GTDB taxonomy): domain Bacteria; phylum Myxococcota_A; class Polyangia; order Polyangiales; family Polyangiaceae; genus JAHFDV01. Next base: position 862 of record JAHFDV010000642.1, on the reverse strand, counting down.
TCGCCGCACAAAATACGGGTCCAGGTGCGGCCATCTACGCATCCTCCAACTCTGGCGTCGGCATCGCCGTCGCGTCCACCTCGGGTGTTTCGCTGGATGCCGTAAGCGGGGCCGCGGCGGCCATCACGGCTACATCGACGAGTGCGCAAGGCGTCTTCGCCACGTCGTCTAGCGGCACGGCGCTTTACGGCGTTTCCAGCAGCAGCTTTGGCGTCTACGGGACCTCCACAAGCGGCCTCGCCATGTCTGCAGTCGCCACCGGCTCGACGAACGCCGGGCTCAAAGTGCAATCGAACGCGGGTTACGGGATCTTCGCGCAGACCAATGGTGGTGACGGGATAGTGGCGTACCAGACCTCTCTAACCTCGACGAATGATGCGATGCGGGCAACGCAGGCTGGCACCGGAAAGGCTCTCACGGTCGTTGGTGGGACTGGGACCCTTCAAATGGAAGTGACTGGCGGGGGGACGCTGATCAAAGCCACTGGAGGGTCTACGGGGCTTCTCGTGGGCGGGACCACGAGGGCAATCAGCGCTACGGGCGATATTCATTTTACTGGAACCCTCACCGGCGGAACGAAAATGTTCCTGATCGATCATCCTCTGCACCCCGAATCGAAGGATCTTACGCACGCTACGGTCGAGAGCCCCGAGATGAAAACCTTCTACGACGGCATTGCTGTCGCGGATGCCGCAGGAGAGTTCGAAGTGGAACTCCCATCCTACTTCGACGCGTTGAACGAGACGTTTCGCTACCAGCTCACGGCTATTGGCAGCGCAGCGCCGGCGCTCCACGTGAAGCGCGAGATCTCGGCTGGCCGATTCGCGGTAGCGGGAGCTTCGAGCGGGCAGCGAGTCTCGTG
>JAHFDV010000234.1:5034-8863 GCA_023248815.1 Myxococcales bacterium | reverse complement strand
CGGAGCACGCATCGATGTTCACGAGCTCGGCGAGCGCATGCGTCCCGCCGGCGATCGCGATGAGGCTGTCCCGCACGAGCGCGGGAGTCGTCACGAATTTGAGGCGATTTCGCTGGCGCCACACGACGCTGCCCGTTGCCAAGTCCAATGCGACGAGGGCGCTATCACCGCCAGCTAGAATCAAAAGGCGACCTGCCCGCTTCGTTCGTACGGCTCCCCCGCTCCACGGCATCCGCCAACGCGCTTGGCCCGTGGGAAGATCGAGAGCGAGAAGATGCGAGCGCCCTTCGAGTACGAGCATCATCGCCGGGAGGCCTGGTGCTTGAACGACGGCAGCGGAGGGCATCGAATCGAAACGGCGGCACACTTCTGCACGGCCAACGAGATCGCCATCTTTGAGATCGAAGACGGAGAGCGTGCCATCGAAACCGAGGCGCGCGAGACCGACGGGGCTCGGCAAGCTGAGTGCGGGCGGCGTCGCAATGCGCCAGAGCGCCTTCCCGGTCGTGCGGTCGAGGCCGAACGTCTCCATGCGGCCGTCGACGATGAGGCGATCTCCGCAGAGGAAGGTCCCCTTGAGGTTGATCCCGGGGACGATCGCGCGCCAACGCTGGCCATAGCGAAGACGATTCCACATCGGGCGGGTCGACTCGCGCGGGCCATCGTTGAGATAGCTGCGATAGACCTCGGGCGATGGGTTCGTCCGCGCATCGTCTTTCGACACTTCGTGAAGTGCATCACCAAGCTCGCGTGAGCGTCGCTGGAGCGAGCTCAAGCGAAGGTTGGCCGCTTGCGCCGGCTCACGTCGGAGAACCGCGCGAACGATCCCGCGCGAAAAATCGAGCGCTGCACTCGCGAGATCTTCGATCGAGAGCGCGGGGAACGTGAACATCGCCTGCGGATGCGCGAGCACGAGAGAGACTTCGTCGCCCTTGAGGATCATACGGAGCTTCGCGTCTTCGATGACGATGCACGTGTCTTCGGGGAGGCCGCGTTCCCATGCTGCGACGAGGCGTCCGACGATGGAGACGAGGTCTTCGGCGAAGATGAACGGGAAGCTGCTGCCGAGCTCGACGCGACGACCGCGAACTTCGAGAGCTATGGCGCCACGGAAGAGGAGGGCATGGAGATCGGCCCGTTCGACCTCGCGGCTCTCCGTCGACCAACGATCGCGCAGGGCGAACGTGGTGGAAAAGCCGAGCGGGATGTCACGCGGCGAGTCGACGTGGACGCGAACGAAGGATTCGGGAATGACCTCGTCTTCGGCGCCGCCCCAAATATCCGCGCGATCGAGGGACAGGCTATTTTTGACGATTTCCCAATCGACAGGTTGGTCGAGAACGACGACGTCACCGCCGCCCCAGATGAGGCTCAGGAGGAGGTCGTTCTGACGACGTTCAATCACGAGCTCCCACGGAGCGTCGGCGCGGCGAACCATCGCCTTCGGGCGAATGCCGCGCGCTACCGTGCGGAAACTTTCGACGAGCTCGGCGTGCACGGCATCGGCATGCTCGAGGAAGGTAAGGATGGCGTCGGTGTGGCGTTGAGTGGTCGGAGCGAGATCGCTCTCGTCGATTCGTCGTGCTAGCTGTCGCATGTCAGAACCGAATCGTAAGAAGGACGGACACACTCTCTCTAGTTTTCTGCACCGAATGACCAAGACTGGACAAGACGCGCAATCGACGATAGCCACCGCGATTCCGACGCTCATTGGCGCGATCCTCGCGGGACTCCTCGCGTTTTCGTTCTTCGGCTTCACGATCGACGACGCGCTGATCCCGGTTCGCTACGCGCGGCATCTCGCGAGCGGTGACGGCTATCGCTTCAACATTTCGGGAGCGGTGACGGACGGTGTGACTCCCCTGCCCTACGCCTTCTTGCTCGCAGCGTTCGCAAAGTCGAGCGCGCCCGTGGTCCTCTTGCGCGCGAAGCTCCTCGGCGTCGCCGCTTATATAATCACGGGAGCGGTCGTGGGCTTCGGCACACTGGGCCTGAATCGCGCCACGCGCTTTTCTGTGCTCGCGACATTCGCCGTCGCTCTTCCTTCCGCCATTCACGCAGCGAGCGGTCTCGAGACATCGCTCGCGACACTTCTCGTGGCGCTCGCCGCGTTCGACAAGAAGCAAGGGAACGAGAGCGCGCTCTTCGGGGGACTCGCCGCGACGTTCCGCCCAGAGCTTCTGCCAGCGATGCTCGTCTTGACACTCTTCACTCGCGCGTCCATTCGCGAGCGCCTCGTCGGTCTCCTCGTTGCGAGCTCGCCCTTCGCCATCGTCTTGGGGATCCGCAAGATCGTCTTCGGGCACTTCACTCCGCTCTCACTTGCGGCGAAACCGAGTGATACGCCCCACGGGCTAACATACGCCGCGGCTGGGCTCGTTCTCTCTGGGGTGCTCTTTGCGGCATGGCCGAATCGCGAAGCGCTCACGAAGAGCTCACGGTATCGCGCGGCGATTCTCTCGTTCCTCACTCATGTCTTCGTGATCGTTTTCGTGGGCGGCGATTGGATGCCTTTTGCTCGCCTATTTGCGCCCATTCTGCCGGTGATGGTGCTCGCCGCTCGCGAGCTCGCTCCTTTCGTCACTTCGCGCGGACGCGACATTCGGCTCGGCATCGCGGCCCTCAGCGCCATCTTGATGTCTCGCGCGGCGATCGAAGGAAGACACGTCACTGAAGACCGCCAGGCATTGATGAACGAGGCGCGCAGCACTCTGGAAGGTCACACCGTTGCGGCACTCGACATCGGTTGGCCCTCGGCGGTGACCGAAGAAGCCATCGTCGACCTTGCGGGGCTCACGGATCCCGCGATTGCGTATCTGCCAGGCGGGCACACGTCGAAACGTGTCGACGGTCATCTACTCCTCGAGCGCGCCCCAGATTTCTTGGTGCTCCTCACCGACCATCCTGCGACCGACGACGCGACGTGGTGGCAGACATCGTTCTCACGCGCGGTCGAATGGCGGCTCGCGAACGACGCTTTGGTGCGCGATTCATTCGTCTTACGGAAGAAGGTCAAACTGCGGCAGTGGACCTATCTCCTTCTCGAACGCACGGAAGCGCAGTAGCGCAAGGCGTAATTCCAAACGTATTCGCGCTACTTCGTATTGTGCATGAGCTTGCGGATCGGTGACACGAGCAGGAAGAGAATCACCGCGCCGGCGATCGACGATGCAACGAAGAGCTTGAAGTATGCGAGCGGCGAAATCTCGCCCCACGTCTCGCCGATCGTTCCGCCCACGTACTGCGCAATCGAAGAAGCGAGCATCCACACGCCCATGAAGAGCGACGCGAATCGCGCGGGCGCGAGCTTCGTGACCATCGACAATCCGACCGGTGAGAGACAGAGCTCGGCGATCGTCGCGAGCAAGAAGTGTAGGAACAACCAGAAGCCAGCTACGCTTCCATTGCGACTCTTGTCGCGCAACGAGGTCACCGCATGCCGCCATTCGCTCGTTGCACCGGCGGAGATCAGTTTCAGTTTCGTAGGTGCATCGATGTGAGCCCCTACGGAAAGCTCTTTCGTTGCTGGATCCCAGTGAATCGGGAACGCTGCAGCTTTGTCCGAAGACTTCACGAGCTCCTCGGGAAGTGCGAAGTCTGCCGGGGTGCCTGGTAGGGTCGTGCGGACGTCCTTGATGGCACCTTTGGTCGTGATTGCGTCCGAGTCGGCGGTGAGCTTCTCGATCGCTTTCACGTATTCCGCGTCGGCCCCCATTTGCAGGGCCTCGTTCACGACGTAGTCCGCAAGGACTCCGCGCACGGCGAGCTCATGCTTCGATTCGTCGTACGAGAGACGCCCCGCATCGAGCTTCGACACGCGGGCGCCCGA
>JAHFDV010000234.1:0-5024 GCA_023248815.1 Myxococcales bacterium | reverse complement strand
GTTGCGCTTGTCTTCTTTTCCGAAGAAATCTTTCGGAAACGTCGTTGGTGCGGCGACGCTCGCTACGCTTTGATTCTCGAAGATCGCCGCGCCCGTCATCGCGACGAATGAGAGCGTGACGAAGACGAGGGCAATCGCCATTTTCATTGGCGTCGAAGGCTCTTTCCCCTTCTTGGCGAGCCAGAGCCAAAGCCCCGAGAAAATCGGTGCGAGAATCACGATGAGGAACGCATTTGCCGATTGCCACTCCTCGGCCGAGTACTCCATCAGCTTCGTGAACGAGATGCCGCCCGTGAAGATGCGAATCGTTACGTATGCGATGAGGATGATCGCGAAGAGCGACGCAAACTCGGCGAATGCTCCGAGCTTCTTCCAGCGCTCGCCAATGATCTTCTTCTTCTCTAGCCAGGGCTTCGCGAGCGGAAGAAAGATGCCGAGCACCGAAGCGCCCGCCGCACCATAGGCGAGCGCGTAGACGGCGGCGTTTTCGCCCTCTTTCACGTTGCGATCGGTGAAGTATTCGGCCCAAAGGCTCAGCGTATTTCCGGCCTGTTCGAACGCCATCCAGAAGAGAACGACGAAGAGGAAGAGAATGAAGATGACCGTGCTCTTGTCGCGCGCGGCTCCGCGAATCCTTCGAAAGAGAATGAAGCCCATCACGAGCGCGATGATGGCGAATGCCGTGGGCATGAAGACCGCTTTGAAGGCCGCTCCTTGCGCGGCGGCTACCACCTCGGCGGTTGCCACCGTACCGTGGTCCTTCAAGTAGTCGGCTTTGGCATCGGCCACGATCCCGAGATACTTTTTCACGTTGTAGATCGGCAACAGCGCTCCGATCGCCATGAGGAGGATCGGATAGATCGTCGAGACGAATTTCGCGATGCCACCGGCGCGAGGTGATTCCTCGTCGTTGCGCGTCTCCTTCTCGCTCGCATCTTCGGGTTCGCCGCTACTCGGAGCGCCCTTCGCGGCTTCGGTCGCCGCGGCCTTCGGATGCGGATGTCGCGTGATGCTGTTTCCTTGAAGAGCCGCATCGCGCGCGACGTACTTTTGCCCCAAGATGAAGGTCAAAAGCCCGATTCCCATACCAACGCCAGCGAGCGTGAAGCCGGCGTGAAAGCCGTACGCCTTGCGCAATGCGCCACAGAAGATCGGCGCCATGCCCGCGCCGAGATTGATGCCCATGTAGAAGATCGTGAACGCGCCGTCTCTGCGTGGGTCGACCTTCCCGTAGAGCTTCCCCACCATCGTCGAGATGTTCGGTTTGAAGAAGCCGTTGCCGACGATCAAAAACGCGAGCGCGAGATAAAAAATCGGAATGGGCTCGAACGCCATCAAGAAGTGCCCAACGGCCATCAAGATGCCGCCCGCAATCACTGCTCCGCGGAGTCCGAAGAACCGGTCGGCGAGGAATCCGCCTAGGAGCGGCGTCAGATAAACGAGGCTCGTGTACCACTTGTAAACGCTCGATGAGTCTCGTGGCTGCCAGCCGTGATACTGCACGAGATACAGCACCAACATGGCGCGCATGCCGTAGTACGAGAAGCGCTCCCACATCTCCGTTCCGAAGAGGATGTAGAGACCGACAGGATGCGCCGGGTCTCCGGAAGGCCGCGCGGCTTCGGGCGGCGTTGATGCGGTGCTTGCGACGGCAGAGGTAGCCATTTGGGCGAGACAGGACAACGCTACCGGGAGCGTGTCAAGGGCTCGTCACAGCTTCATCTTCTTCTTGGGGGCCTTCGGCAGAGGTGCCTCTTCTTCTTCGCCGTCGTCGTCATCCGCAGGAGACTCGGGTGGCATGCCCAGCTTGGGCAAAACGCGAGGATTCGGGACGCGACGTTTGGTCAACAGCCCATCGGCAAAAGCCTCGAGAACGGGCGCCATGTTCGAAGCCGTGTTCTCGTCCCATTCGTCGGCCGAGATGAGATCTTGCACGGTGCCATCCGTATTCACGAGGAAGAACATCGGTGCCGCATACGTGGGAATGCCCAGCTTCTCGAGCTCCGATTGATAGCGCTCGAGACTGACCTCGAGCAGCATTGCTTGCGACGTGAAAAGCGTCTGCATCGCGGCCCCGTTCAACGCGCGACGAACCTCGAGACAAGCTCGCGGACAAGAGGCGATTCCCGTCGTTTGAACGACGAGAACACGCCCCAACGCGTGCGCGGTCGTCGATTCATCGACCAGAATCGTCGTCAGATTGGGTCCTTGCGCGCGATGCACCTCGACCGTCCCGACGTATTCTTGCTCGACGTTGGGCGCAGTGTACGCCGTCGGAATGATGGGCGGCGTCAAACCACCGAAGGTCTTCGGAATGGCAAATAGGATCATGCCGAACCATGCGAGCGTGACGAACGTCGAAATCGCGCCGATGACGATGCCGCCGATCGCGAGGCCTCGGCCTTCGACCTGCGATTCAGGGCGATTGATCTCGCGAAGCGCGATCGCGCCCAAGATGATCGCCGGCACTCCCGCGAGAGCTCCCGTACAGGTGACGACGCTGGCAGCACCGAGCGCGATCGACGCGATGGCTTTTCCGTCGGTCGCTTTCGGGGGGCCATACGGCGCTCCGCCGAAGCCCGCGCCCAAATGGGGCGGAGGTGCATAAGGAAGCGGATTCGGACGCGGCGCTCCCGGAGCCATTCCCTGGAAATTCGATTGGCCCTGGAAATTCGGCGGCCCGTGCTGCGGGCCAGGTCCCTGTTGTGGCCCCTGCTGAGGATACGGCCCCGGCTGAAACGGAGCGCTCGGCGCATACGGATTCGACGCTCGAGGAGTCGGCGCTTGCGGCGCTGGAGGATTCGGATTGGCTACGGGAGGAGGACGGAATCCTCCGTCCGGGGGTGAGCCAGAACCCTGCATCCGATTCAGACTATCTCAGGTCTTCTTCACGCGCGAGACGCCCGAAACGTCGACACCTGACATCTTGATGAACTCTCGCGCCTCTTCGTTTTCGCCGTTCGCAAGCTCATCGGGCGGGCCAATCGCGACGACCTTGCCGCGGATGAGCAAGATGGCTTGGTGTGCGATGCGAAAGCAGCTCGCAATGTCGTGCGAAATGACGATGCTCGTGATGTCGAAACGCTCTCGCATCTCGTCGATGAGATCGTCGACGAGGCGACTCGTCAGCGGATCGAGACCGCTCGTCGGCTCGTCATAGACGAGGATTTTCGGCTCGAGCATCAGCGCGCGCGCGAGTCCCACGCGCTTTCTCATTCCGCCCGAGAGCTCCGACGGGAATTTCTTCTCGACGCCGTCGTCCAAGCCCAAGATCTTGAGCTTCTCGAGGACGCGGTCGCGAATCTCTTTTTTCGACAGCTTGGTGTGTTCGACGAGCGGAAAGGCCACGTTTTCGAGCACGGTCGACGAGTCGAGAAGGGCCGCGTACTGGTAAACCATCCCGAACTTCGTTCGAATGCGGTTCAGCTGGTCGGGCTTCAACGGGACGATGTCTTCGTTGTCGATGAGGATCTGCCCGCTCGTTGGCTTCTCGAGCGCGACGATCATGCGGAGAAGCGTGGTCTTTCCAGCGCCCGATCCACCGATGATGACGGTGGTTTCGCCGTTTGCGGCAGCAAAGCTCACGCCCTTGATGACCTGTTGATCACCAAAGTCCTTTCGAACGTCTTTGAGAACGATGGTGTCTGTCAAAAGCGAAGGCCCGTTTGATAAAGCGCGAGGGAGCGTTTAGGATGCCACAAAACATGAAGCGAGAAGACTTCGATCGCATCCTCGTCGACTTCGGTGGCAAAGAAGAAACCGCAAAGGGAGAGACGCGCTTTGCGTTCCCGAGCGGGACGCTGCTCAACTTTTACGCGGCGAGCAACGGTGTTCCCCTGAACATCTCGAAAGCCGAAGAGGTGCGTGTTCGTGATGGACTCGTCTTCTTGAAGACGGCTCGCGGCGAGACCTTCGCGCTCGCGCTCGAAGACGTGTTTTCGCTCGGCAAAGAAGCTTCGGCGACAGGACCTGCGGGTCGTCGCGCCGGCTTCTCGGCTCCGTGACCACGCTTTCGACGCGATTCGAAGACGCATCGCGCCCATCGCGCAAGGTTCGATCATTCAGTGTACGCGCACTGCTCGTGGCTGCACGCCTCTTCGGCGCGCAGTCCCCTGCCCTTCGCGCAAGACTCGGCGCTGCCTTGGGCTTCCTCGTCGGGAGTGTGCTGCGCATTCGGCGTCGTCATGTCGATACACAGATGGCACGCGCTTCCCTCCCCGCGGGCACGGCGCGCGACTTTTATCGTTCGCTCGGAGAGAGCGCCGTCGAATTCCTCGCGATCTGTCGCGGCGAACATGAACCGCTCGCGCACGTTCATTTGGACGATCCGACGCGCGCGCGTCTCGACGAGCTCCTCCGCAATCGCACTCCCGTCATTCTCGCCACGAGCCACACCGGCAATTGGGATCTCACGGCGTGTGCGGTTGCTCGTGACTATCCGCTCACCGTGCTCACGAAGTCGCTGCACGCCGAGGGCGTCGATCGAATCTGGCAATCGACGCGGGCGTCCTTCGGCGTCGATCTGGTGCGCGCTGAAACGGGAGCATTTACGACCCTTCGTCGCGCCGCGGCGAGTGGACGAATGGTCGCGGTGATGATCGATCAGGCGCCCATCGATCAAGAGAGTGCCGAGCGTGTTCCCTTTCTGGGCGAGACGGCGTTCGTCGACCGTGCGGCAGGGCTGCTCGCCGCGAGCACGAATGGCATCGTTCTCGTCATTGGCGCTCGTCGTGACGGACGCGAGACGCGCGTCAGCATTCTCGAGGAGCTCGCGCGCTGTGAGAACGAAGCGACGCGCGATTTCGTGTCGCGCGTCACCCATCGCGCAACGCTCGCGCTCGATGCATTCGTTCGCGCCCACCCGGACAGTTGGCTCTGGCTTCATCGGCGATGGAAGACGCCACCAAAAAGGCGCGCTACGCTCGAAGCAACGTGATGAACGCGGCCGAAGAATTAGGACACCTTCTACGCCCCGCGGGCGGCGGCGTTTACCTCGTGTCGACGGGCAAGTCGGATCAAATCGC
>JAHFDV010000641.1 GCA_023248815.1 Myxococcales bacterium | reverse complement strand
TTGTTGCGTTTGCGAAAGCGAACGTAGAGGTGATCGCCCGTGCCCGATGGCTCGCAGAGCGGAATTTCCTCGACGACGAAATCTTCGGGCTGAACGCGGATGAGGCCGTGGGCTAGCACGGCACCTCTCATCATCTGCCAAGAGCCCGCGCACTACCGCACTCGACCTCGCGCCCTTCGCGTTCGGCAGGTGCGCCGCACTATCTGGCCGAGGCGCCGCCGAACTGAATGCCTGCGATGCGATTGATCTCCGTGCCCGTGCCCTTCGCTCCGTCGATCGAGAGCACGCGTCCTTCACATGTCAGGCCGTAGAGTGTGGAGCCGAATGCTGCGAGTCCGTACACGCAGCGGAAGTTCACGTTTCCGAGCAACGTCGAAGTCCCCGTCGTGAGGTTTACCTCGGCGAGCGCATCCACGACATTCGAGCCGAGTCGCACCGTTGCGAGCATGCGTCCATTGAGGAATGCGATGTCGCCGCTCGAGCTGAAACCCGCGGGAAGTTTTGCGACCTCCGTCGCGATGCCGCTCGTCGTGAGGCGATAGACGAGATTGCCCGCAGCGCCGTAGAGCTCGCCAGTGGGGTCGGCGTCTAGCGCCGTCCAAAATTGGATTCCGCTCGTGCCGATGAGGGTCGCCGCGCCCGTCGATTGATTGACGTCGTAAAACGATCCCGTGCGAATTCCGTAGAGCTTGTTGCTCGGCAGGAGCGCGACGTCCGTGAGAATGACGCCTGTCGGGCCGATCGTGCGGAGCTGTCCGGAGGGGAGGCGAATCTCGTAGAGATTGCGATTGTCGTGAGCGAGGGCGCGCGCTTGGCAACCGAGGTCGGGATCGCAGCCGTAACTGAGCGGGCAGAGCGTGTCGTCAGGGATGTACTCGCACGAGTCGGTGCTCTCGATGCACGTGTCTCGCGTGCAGCTCACGGCGTCGGCGCAAGGCGGTGTTCCGCTCACGCAATCGAGGATGGGATCGCATCGCTCGACACCGTCGCAGTAGGAAAGATTGCGACAGAAAGCGTCGGAAGGCGCGGAGACGCAGCGACCCGTCGCGTCGCACTTGTCGGTCGTGCACGCTACGCCGTCGTCGCAATCGCTGTCGATGGCGCATTGGCGCGTGTCGAGGGGAGGAGACGAGTCGACCTCCGGCTCTTCGGCGGCATCGAAAGGCGCATCGATCGCGTCTTCCTCTTCACGCGCATCGGTGACCGAGGAGTCTTCGGCTTCCTGGACGTCCCCGCCACGAAGCGAGGTGCGCGCTCCACAAGCGATGAGCGCGAGAAGCAGTACGATGCGAGAAGCTCGTTTCATCGAGGCGGCCATCGTAGGCCAGGAATCGGGTTTCGGGTAACGTGCGCTGCGATGTCGAAGGCGTTTCTCTTGCAGCTACACGTCGCCTTCGCGTGGGTCGTCCGACCAAGGTTGGTTCCCTTCACGCTCTCATCGCTGCTCTTCGGGCTCGGCATGAGCATCGTCGCGTGCAGCGAGTCTCGAGATTTCGGGCAAACCATCCCCAGGAACGACTCAGGTCTCGGGGAGGACTCGGACGCCGACGTTGGGAGCGACTCGTCGGGAGACACTACGGATCTGACTGCGCCCGCGGGCTGCGGCCTCCCTGCGTTCGCCATCTCGGCACCCACGGTCGAGTGCCGTAACGCCGAGTCGAGCTACGTTCACGAGGGCGAAACGATTCCGGACGGCACGTACGTTTTGACGGATTGCGTGGTTGCGACGAAGGAGTCCACGGCGCCTTTCGCGGCGGCATTCCGCGTCCTCGGAAACGTCATGCAGATCGCTTCGTCTGTCCCGCCGTCGGGCGTCGGCTACTTCATCGTCGACGCAGATGGCGCCTTTTCTCTCTACGGTGACACTTGCGATCCAGCGGTCGGGGCAGAGCCCAACTTCCGATCATTATTTCGACTCGAGGACGGGAAAGTCATCCTGCTAGGCGATCAGATTCTCACTTACACGAAGCAGTGACGGCTACTCGACTTCGTGCGCCATCACGTCGCGCGGTGCGCGGAACGCCTGATGAGGCGCGCAGCCGAGGAGATTCGAAACGCGTGAGGTATACAAGCATGCGTATTCTTCGACTTGCGAGCCGAAGATCGATTGCTCGTTTCCTTCTTTCATGAGCTCGCCCCAGTAGGCGTGGAAACGCTTCGCGAGACCGCGTTCGAGCGCGAAGATCTCCTCTTCTACATGGCGCTCCGTCGCCTTGGCGCGTTCGAGGGAGCGCTTGATGCGAAGGCGCTCCTGTTCCACGTCGGCTAGGGGGGCACGCGAGGACTTGTCGCGCCCTTCGAGGATGCGTGAGAGCTCTTTCAGCCGCTGCTGATAGAAACGGACGTCCTCGTCGACGTGCTCGCGCACTGCTTCGAGATGAGAGAGCTGCTCGAGCTCGTCCTTGCACTCTTCGCGGACGGCGATCTCGTTCTCCAGTTCTTGAATCACCATGAGCGATCGCCACGCGCTGTCTTTCTTGGATCGCAAGATGTCGCCGTAGATGTGATCGCCCACGTAGAGCACTTGATTGCCCGTGACGTTGAGCGCGCGTTCGAATTCGACGAGGTTACCGCCTTCGTAGACGTGTCCGCGCTCTAGCGGAAATTCTGCGGGCTTCGTGTGATCGCCGTCGCGCTGCAAGAGGGGCCTACGCTCTTGAAAAAACGCCGGCTTCGATGCGGCAACGACCGCGATATCGAAGTAGTTGTGCCAGGACGGATCCTCGGCGAGCGCGCCGCCGAGGAGATACGTCATCATTTTTTCCGTGTAGGAGAGGCGCGAATTCGTGAGGATGAAGAGCTTCTTGCCGGCGCTTCGGAGGCGATGGAGCGTGAGCGGAAGCTGCGGATCGCGATCGATGAACTGCGGCAAGTTGCTCGACACGGCATCGAGGATCGTTCCGTCGCGGTGGGCTTCGTCGATCGAATCGCGAATGTCGGTGAAGAGCCGTCCGTAGTCGACCGCGTGCTTGCGCGCTTCGAGCGTCTCGATCGCAGCGACGTACACCGCGGCTTCACTCAACGCATAGAGCGTAT
>JAHFDV010000640.1 GCA_023248815.1 Myxococcales bacterium | reverse complement strand
ACCGTCGTATCTAGCGTCGCAAAGAGCTTGTCGGCGACGAGCACTTCGCTTCCCGTGAGCGCACGCATCAGCGAAGACTTGCCCGCGTTCGTGTAGCCGACGAGCGCGACGCGGAGCTGTCCTTGGCGGCCCTGCCGACGATTGCTCTGTTCCTTCTTGATCGATTCGAGCTCGTCTCTCAGCTCGGCAATGCGATCGCGAATCTTCCGCTTGTCGAGCTCGAGTGCGGTTTCGCCGGCGCCCTTGCCCTGCTGACGATCGCTGCCACCGCCGCCCGTTTCACGAAGGCGAGGAGCGACGTAAGACAGCCGCGCAATCTCGACTTGAAGGCGGGCTTCGCGACTCTTGGCGTGACGGTGAAAGATGTCGACGATGACACCCGTTCGATCGAGGACGTTCGCACCTGTCGCCTTTTCGAGGTTGCGTGCTTGGCTCGGAGTGATCTCGTGATCGACGATCACCATCGACGCTTTGTCTTTTTTCGACTTCTTGTCGTCGTTGCCGCCGCTCTCGTCGTCGTCTCCTTCGTCAGCATCGTCGACGTCGTCGTCTTCGTCGGTTTCGCCGGCTTCGGCCTTCCAACGCTCACGAACCTTCGACTTCTTTTCGGGGGCGCCAGAAGGGACGATGCCTTTGCCTCCCGTGATTTTGGCGAGCTCCTTCAGCTTTCCTTCACCCACGACCGCGGCGCTCGCCAGCGATTCGCGGCGTTGCGAGATCGTCGCGATGACGTCGTAGCCGAGCGTGTGGACGAGTCGTCCGAGCTCCGCGAGATCGGCCTCGTGCTCGATGTCGGTGACGCCGGGCAACTGCACCCCGACGAGTACGGCGCGCGGGCGTTCTTCAGGCGTGGTCGACATCGCGCTTTAGGTACCATGTCTTTCACTCGCGGCCCACGCACTCCGCGCGGTTTCGGATATTCTGGAGATAGTGGGCTGCCGCGATGACGATGTGGCTGCGCACGCGCGCGTCGATGCGCCGAGCGACGAGGTGAAAGGACTCTCGAAGGAGCGTTCAGCCGAACTGAACGGAGCGCTTCGTGAAAGGACCCATCCAAAAGCCCGTGATCGGAAACGAGATCGTCGGCTTCGTCGGACCTGCAGCAGCGGCCGCAACGATCGCGGGCGCATAGTGCTCCCACGTCGGAAGAGCGATTTCGGCGGCGGGGGCCCGTGTCTTCCATTCGATCAGTGAGTCGAGATCGAACTTCTCGAAGGCTTCTTTGGCCCAGAGATCGAACTCGCTCGCCCACGCGGGAACGCCCTTCGTGAAGGCGAGCCGCATGTTGTGCGTGAGAAAGCCGCTTCCGAAGATGAGCACGCCCTCGTCGCGAAGAGGCGCGAGCGTCTTCCCGAAGTCCGCGAGCTTCCTTCCGTCGAGTGCCGGCAACGAAATCTGGAGCACCGGTACGTCTGCCAGCGGATACATCGCGATGAGCGGAATGTAGGCGCCGTGATCGAGCCCGCGGGTGGGCTTCTCTTGCAACGGCAGTCCGCGCTCGGCAAAGAGCTCGCGAACGCGCGCCGCCAGCTGCGGGGCGCCGGGTGACCCGTATTGCGTCTCGTAGAAGTGCTGTGGAAACCCGTAGAAGTCGTAGATGAGCGGCACCTTCGTGGTCGCGCCGATCGCTGCGGGGTGCTCTTCCCAATGCGCCGAGATGACGAGAATCGCCTTCGGCTTCGGCATCGCTTTCGCCCAATCGGCAAGCTCCTTCATCCATGCCGCGTCGTCGAGCAGCATCGGTGCGCCATGCGCTGCAAAGATGACGGGCATCTTCGACGCGCTATCTCCGCTCGTGCCTTCGTTCGTCTTCGTTGCCGCAGTGTTGCCATCGTTGCCCATGGTGCGTTCCTCTTTCACGACGTTCGTCCGCGCGCATCCCGCCAGTGCGAGCGCTGAGCCGCTCAAGGCCTGAAGTGCGCGCCGACGATCCATCGTGTCCTCATTCTAAGCACGGACGCGATCTTTACGAGCGCGCGCACCCATTCATCCGAGCGCAGCGCGATTTTCTTTCAGGAAGGTCTCGAATGCCTTCGGTGCGTTGCCCGTGAGCTTCTCTACGTCCGAGGTCGCCGGTGCGAGCTTTCCTTGGCTGATTCCAGCGTCGAACGACACCATGAGATCTGCGACGGGGCCTGGAAGTCCAGCGCCGACCATCCCTTGCTTCAAATCGGAAGGGGAGACCGCAACGTGTTTCACGGGCTTGCCCGCGGTTTTCGTCACGAGCTCGGCTACCTCGTCGTTCGTCACGACGGCAGGTCCCGTGATCTCGAAGATGCGCGTCTCCGTTCCTGCCGAGACGAGTGCGCCGGCAGCAGCGGCCGCACAATCCTCCCGCGCGACGTACGCCGCACCGTTCGCCGTGACGGCGGAGTAGAGCGTTCCCGATTTGAGCGCACCACCGAGGCCCATGAGAACGACCTCCATGTAGAGATTGTTGCGAAGCGCCGTGTAGGGGACCCCCGAAGCCTCGAGTGCCGCTTCCGTTTCGCGATGGTCGGGTGCGAGCGCGACGGGCGAATCGGCATCGGGATGCGCGAGCGACGTGTAGACGATGTGTTTCACGCCCGCCTTTTTCGCACCAGCGACCGCGCGCAGATGCTGTTCGCGTCTACGCCCGGGGCGGTCCATCGCGTCCGTGCTGATGATGAGGATGCGATCGACGCCTACGAGGGATGCCGCAATCTTATCTTCGCTGTCGTCGAAGTCGACGCGGCGAGTTTTGGCGCCTTTCGCTTCGAGCTCGGCGAGCTTCTCGGGAGAACGTGAGGCCGCGATGACGTTCTTCTCACCGCGCGCGAGCAGGAGCTCGACGACGCGCTTTCCGAGATGACCCGCGGCGCCAGTAACGAGAAGAGTGGAACCGCTTGCGTTGGCTTGAGACATGGTGAGCTCCTGATCGAGAAGAGGGGGTCGTCGACGACTCGTGCGTTCGTCGAGAGAGGAGTGTGGTGCCGTTCCACAATCCGCACAAGACAGCCAAATTCGGCTAGACTGTTGCAAAATGGGAACAATCGACTGGGGCCTTCTCCCCGCT
>JAHFDV010000031.1 GCA_023248815.1 Myxococcales bacterium | reverse complement strand
GGTCAGGGCATCACGTTCTCGGGACACGCCACAGAGCAGCTCCCCGGATTCGCGCTCGACATGCTTCGCCCCGCTCACGGCACCGTCGCGCCGGAAGCGTTCCAAGCCACTTCGCGGCAGATCTTCCCCATCGGCAGCTATGTCGAAGGCCGTGATCGCGTTCGCGTGAAAGTTCGATCGGTCCCCAAATGAAAAAACGCCAGCTCTTCGCCTTTTCGCTCGCAACGGGCGCCCTTCTCGTCGCGCGCCATTCGTCGGCCGTCGGCACGCGAATGTTCGAGCTCGATTCACAGGAAGAATTTGCCGCGGGTGAAGCCAAAGGCGTCGCCGTCGGATCGGATGGCGCCGTGCGACTCAGCTGGGGACTCTCCACGACCGCATTGCCCGACGCAACGGCATCGTTCGCATCGCTAGCCTTGAGTGACGGAAGCGTTCTCGTCGGAACGAGCCCCAACGGCAAAGTGATGAAGGTCGCCGGTGGCGCATCGACGCTCTTCGCAGAAACGGGCGCACTCGCGGTGACATCGCTCGTCGAATGGGGCGGCAAGGTGTACGCGGCGACGATCCCCGACGGAAAGATCTTCCGCGTGAGTCAGGGCAAAGCCGATCTCTTCGCGCAGCTCCCCGAGACGAGCCACGTGTGGGCGCTCGCGATCGAAAAAGGCGGCGCAGGCCTTCTCGCGGCGACGGGTCCTGACGGCAAGCTCTTCCGCGTCGATGCGGGCGGTAAATCGAGCATTCTCTGGAAGAGCGACGAACCTCAGCTCGTCTCGCTCCACGTGACGGACTCGGGCGACGTGCTCGTCGGCTCGAGCGGCAAAGGCATTCTCTTCCGCGTGACCGGCCCCGGGAAAGCCTCCGTCGTCTACGACTTTCCCGGAGAAGAAGTGAAGGGCATCGCCTCCACGAAGAACGGCACGATCTACGCAATCGCGAACGAGTACGGAGAAGTGCCCGAAGCGCCGCGCCGTTCGAGCGCGCGTGCAGCAGCGAGCCCTGCCTCGCCAGCGGGTCGTCCGAAACCCGGCAAAGGCACGCTCTACAAATTCGACGCGCAGGGGCGCCCCGAAAAATTGATGAACCACGGCGAGTTCCATTACCTCTCGCTCACGCTCGGCCCGGATGGTCGCGCGTATGTTGGCTCGGGCGCGGAAGGCCGCGTCTATGCCGTCGACGACGGACACGTCACGACGTTGATCGCCGACACGGACGAACGCCAAGTAAGCGCGATCGGTTTCCAAAACGGCAAGCCGTATCTCGCCTCGAGCGATCCCGCGACCGTGCATCGTTTGATCGATGGCGCGAGCGAAGCGCAATGGACGAGCAAGGCCCTCGACGCCGGAATGCGCGCGCGATTCGGCTTCGTGCAATGGCAGGCCACGGGAGGCGTCGATGTGCTCACGCGCACGGGCAATACCGCCGTCCCCGATGCCACGTGGAGCTCGTGGAGCGAGCCTTCGCAGGCGCCGCGCATCGTCTCGAGCCCGGCAGGTCGCTTCGTCCAAGTGCGCGTGCAATTCCGACGCGATCCGAATGCCGTCTTGCACGATCTCTCGATTCCGTTCGTCACCGACAACGCGCGTCCGATCCTCACCGAAGTGAATGCGCAGCCAAAAACGGGCCCGAAAGAGTCGAAAGAAGGAATCGTTTCCGGCGGGAGCGACGTCACGAAACACGAGAGCAGCATCAAGCTCACGTGGAAGGTCGACAACGTCGATGGCGACACGCTTCGTTACCGCGTCAGCTTTCGGCGTGAAGGACAGAGCGTTTCACGCGATCTCTTGAAGGACGGAGAGATTCTCTCGAAGGCCGAATACGACTGGGATACGAGCGCACTGCCCGACGGAAAGTATCGCGTTCGCGTCGAAGCGAGCGACGAGCTCTCGAACACGCCCGAAGAGACGCAGCGTCACGCGCTCGAGTCCGAGCCCGTCATCCTCGACAACACGGGCCCGATCATCAAGGAGCTCTCGTTCCAAGGACGACGCCTGCGAGTGAAGGTCGCCGATTCTCAAAGCACGATCGGTCGCGTCGAAGTGGCGATCGACGGCCGCCCCGAGTGGCGCATTCTCTCTCCCAAGGACGGCGTATTCGACACGCTCGAAGAAGCGGTCGAAACCGATCTGTCTTCGTTCGTCGCCCCCGGACCACACATCGTCGCGGTTCGAGCCTTCGACGTGATGGGCAACGTCACGGTCAAAGAGACCGAAGGGCAGTAAGCGTCGGCCTGACGCGCGTCTCGCGAGGTTCGATCGTCAGGGCGGAAATGCGCGCGGCGCTTCGACGGGATCGCACGGTCCTTCGCGACGAAACAGCCCGAACTCGCGACTCTCTTCGATGAGAGCCCAATTCTCCGGTGGGTTGTACTCGCGTCGCGCAATCAGCATGTTCGTGCCGCGCCGTGCGCTCGCATCGAAGTCGAACACCATCGGCACGTCTTTGTGGAAGTACGCAAACCCGCCGGTGGATGGCCACGGAAAGCGCACCGTGATGCCGCAGGTTTCGGGCAACGCCCCCGCTTTCCACAACAAGCGATTGATGCCCTCGGCGGCGTGCCAAACGCTCGCGCCTTCGTCCCCGAGGTTGGCCGCGAGCCCCGGATGGCCGAGGCGACGGAACGTGAGGTGGGTCGTTCGATAGAAGAGGGCACTCGAAACGAAGAGCCCGAGCCAGAGCGGCACGGACGTGAGCTGCAGCTTTGCGCGCGGCTCGACGAAGCTGACGAGCCACGCGACACCTGCTGCCGTGAGTGCCGCGGCAAGAGGAATGAATGGCGTGATGAAGCGATATTCTTTGTGATCGACGAACGAGTGGACGAGGACGCAAGCAGCCAGCACGAGCACCTGGCGATAGAACCTCGGAAGTGCGAGCAAGAGGCCGACGGCGAATACGTAGGCTGACGGCCCGCACGAACGCAGCGTGTTCAGAAAGTAGTACGGGAAGGGTGCAACTCCCCACGCGTTCGCTCCGCCCTTCGCGTGAAACTGCACGTAGTAGACGAACGAAAAAAACGGTTTTCCCCACGTGATCGCATCGAGCATCCCTCCGAGAATTCCGACGCTGACGCCACCCGCAGCAAGTGCCAGGGCTTCCTTCCAGCGGAGCTCACTCAACACGAGAAGAAACATCGCCACGGCAAAGAGGCCCGTTTGGTAGCGAAGAAAGATCGCGAGCGAGAGAATGGCACCCGCAGCGAAGGTTCGAAGCAGCGCGCGCTTCGTTTCACGAACGCTCGTCGCCGCCGTTGCGGCCTCCTCCGAAGAACGCGTTTTCGTGACGAGCAACATTGCACCGACGAGCGCCGGCGCTGCGGCCGTCTCGGTCATGCATTTGCTGCCGAAGAAAATCAGCGCGGGAAACGACGCTGCGAGGAGGCCCGCGAGGATCGCGCTCCAACGAACGAGCTCGGCGTTTTCGGTGATGCGTTCCACGAGACGCAGCGTGAGACGCATCGTCAAAAAGACGCCGAATACCGAGAGCGCGGCCATCGCGAGCTTTGCACCGATTACGAGCGCCGGCGCCGACGAGAGGCCTACCAACGCCATCGCCTTCCAAAGAATCCCAATGAGCCCTGGAAACAGCCACGAGCGCGCACCCTCCGCAAACTCCCAAGGAACGATGCCGTACCCGAATGCAAAGCGATGGGCCTGCTCGAGCGACTGATAGAACTCGTCGGGCCAGAAGAGTCCTTGCTCGGCAATCGCGGCCCAAACGCGCGGCACGGCGGCGACGAACAGGACGAGCGCTTCGGGTAGGCGAATGCTCGGCCGCGTCATCTCTCCGCTTCTACGCGCGAACGTGCCCGAGTTCTAGAAGGCATTCCCTAGCCCGTAGGTGCGCGGCAGGGGTGATTACGCGCGGACGCCGAACTCGCGATAGATGACCTCGGCGACGCCGCCGCCGCGTATGCCGTCGGCTTCGAGTACTTCTGTCGCCAGCACTTTCAGCTCGTGCGGCGCTTGCGACATGGCGTAGCGCTTTCCAGCGACGCGAAACATCGGTACGTCGTTCAGCCAGTCGCCCACGCATACCGTGTCCTCGATCTCGATCTTTTCGTGCTCGGCGATCCAACGAAGCGCTGTGCCCTTGTCGCCAGCTGATCCGCGCGCAACGAGTCCCCAGCGTTCACCGAGGCGATGGACCGGGAAAGCCGCGAGCGACACTTTTCCTGGGAGGCGTTCTTCGACGGTCTTTGCGGCGAGCGCGATTTGATCGGCCGTTCCGATCGCCACGACCGATGTAATGCCATCGGGATCACTCCAAGCTTCGTGCTCGAAGATGTTTCGTGTCGAGTTGAGCGCACCCGACCAAAGAGTCACGTATTCGAGAAAAGGAACCCCCGCGTCGTCGTGGATGACGCGGTCGCGCGCGAAAAGAAAAGTTGCGGGACCGCCCGCCGCGATCGAATCGCGAAGGGTGCGCGCGTCGTCGTCGAAGACTCCGTGGTGCATCAGCGTCGTGTGCGTGGATGCGCTGACGACGTGACTGCCATCGACGCAGCCGACAGCGCCATCGAGTCCGAGGCGAATCGCGGTCGCCTTCGTTCCCGAATAGAGACGACCCGTGACGATCGTCACGCGGACTCCAGCTTCACGCGCCGCAAGGACCGCGCGAAGATCGGCCGGGTGCGGCTCGCCGTTCGGTCCGAGCAGCGTTCCATCTAGATCGAGTGCGAGGAGGCGGCGCTTCAAGGGACATCTAGCCTAGGCAGGATCCCAACGCATTTCAGGTAGAAAAGGCGTGGACCCGAAAGAGAGCGGCTCGTCGCGTCGATCGCATCGGAGAAAGCGAAGCGACAAAAACGAAAAAGACCCGAACCCTTTCGGATTCGAGCCTTTTCATGTCCCGAGTCTGTTCAGACTCAGCGTGTTTCGATCACTCGGCTGCGAGGGCTGCCGCGACCGGAACGATCGAGACCTGACGCTTCGCGTTGGTCTTCCACTCGTACTTGACGGTGCCGTCAATGAGCGCGAAGAGCGTGAAGTCTTTGCCACGACCGACGTTCTTGCCCGCGGCGATCGACTCGCCGACCTGACGAACGAGAATGTTGCCCGCGACGACCGTTTGACCGCCGTAGACCTTCGTCCCGCGGCGTTGAGCGTTCGAATCGCGACCGTTGCGTGTGCTGCCTGCACCTTTTTTATGCGCCATGACTTACTCCTTGGGTCTTTCCGGATTGCTGGTGGAGGGACTCAGCCCGTGATGCCGGTGATCTCGATGGTCGAGTACGGCTGACGGTGACCCGTCTTGCGGCGGTAGTTCTTGCGGCGGCGGAACTTGAAGATGATGATCTTCTTTCCTGCACCGTGATCGGTGACTTTGGCTTCGACCTTTGCGCCTGCAACGAGGGGCTGGCCGATTTTCAGGGAGTCTCCGCCCACGAGAAGGACGTCGCTGAACGTGACGCTCTCGCCTGCTGCTTGGGGAAGCTTCTCGACCCTGAGCACATCGCCTTGGGCGACGCGATACTGTTTTCCACCGGTTCGAATGACTGCGTACATATAGGCACCCACTTTCTTGCCGGCTCAGAGGGAAACCCCTGAAGGCGGCGGGATGTGCGGAAGAAACTCCAAAGGGAGCGTCTCACGCCAAGGGACCGCGGAAGCTAGTCGAGTGTCCATTCTTGTAAAGGGAAATCGGACAGAATTCGGAAGGCAGAACGCGCTTTATTTGAGCCGTCGAAAGAAGCCTGAACGACTGTTGCTGGAGACGCGTCGCGCTCCGGTGCGAAGCTGATCCTGGCCGCCCTGCGCCGAGCAAGGTAAAGTGCTCTCTTTGGAGGCCATCCGAATGCGCTTACGGACGCTCATCACCTTCGCACTTCCCATCACTTCCGCCGTCCTCGGCGTCGCGATCGGCTGCTCCGCGCCAGATCCGGGCGCTACCAACTGGGACAACGCACCGAGCGACTGGGGAACCACGCGCGAAGGGGAGCGAAAGCCTACGGGCCAAGCCTCTGCCGTCCCCACGACGACATCGACCGCGCCGACCGACGGCGGCTCGGTTCCCGTCACCGACTCGGGTCCAGCTACGAGCACCGTCTTCAACGGCGCGCCTGCATTTCTCGGCGGCGCGCCCGCTGGGCGAACGTCGGTCGACGCGCACGGGTCGAGCGGAAACGGCGGCCAGAACTGCCTCGACTGTCATAAGGCGGGCGGCGATCCCAATGCCCCCGCGTTCGCGTTCGCGGGAACGGTCGGCGGAAAAAAGCCGAGCGTCGAAATTCGCGTCGTCAACGCCCAGGGCACGGAGGTCTGCGGCCTCGTGAAGACGGATACGGCCGGTAACTTCTGGTGCAAAGCCGCGGCAGTGGCCGACGGCGCGAGTCATGCGGCGGCGCGCAACGCGACGGGCGTCAGCGGAATGATACAAGTCATCACCAATGCGAGCTGCAACTCTGGCGCGTCCTGTCACGGCGGCACACAAGGCCCGATCAAAGGCCCCTGAGTCGGAGCACGCGGGGCCTCGAACGAGTTCACGCTCGATTCGGGAGTGAAGGTGATATAGCCCGTTCGCCATGAAGCCGGGTTCCTTCGCCCTCGTGCTCCACGCGCACCTTCCGTTCGTGCGCCATCCGGAGCATGGGCGAAGCCTCGAAGAGCGTTGGTTCTTCGAAGCGCTCATCGAATCGTATCTTCCGCTCGTCGACGCGTTCGATCGCCTCGCCGAAGAAGGCGTCCCCTTCGCCGTCACGATGAGCGTGACGCCTCCGCTCCAGGCGATGTTGCGCGACCGCTTCTTGATGCGCCGTTTCGAGGAGCACCTGTCGCGCCTCGAGGTGCTCGCGGCGCACGAAGAAGTGCGGCTCGCAAACGACGCGACGTTTCTTCCGCTCGCGCGCTTTTATCGCGAAGAGTTTCGGCGCGTTCGCCGCATCTGGGAACGCATCGCGGGAGACGTCGTCGGAGCGCTTGCGAAGCACCATCGCACGGGCAACGTCGAGCTGATGACGTCGAGCGCGACGCACGCATTTTTGCCGGGCCTTCTGCCGACGCCGAGCGGCATTCGTTCCCAGCTCGAGCTCGGCATGCGCGCCTTCGAAGCGAACATCGGCGAGCCCGCCAATGGCGCGTGGCTTCCCGAGTGCGCGTATCATCCCGATCTCGACGACGCGCTCGCGAAAGCCGGCGTGCGATTCACGGTGATCGATCGTCACGGTCTCGATCACGCGACGCCGCGTCCGCCGCACGGCGTTCTTCGCCCGATCATCTCCCCCTCCGGCATCGCGTTCTTCGCGCGCGACCCCTCTTCGAGCGAGCAAGTATGGTCCCGCGATCAGGGGTACCCCGGTGACTTCATCTATCGCGACTTCTATCGCGACATCGGTTTCGACCTTCCCGAAGAGCATCTCTACGGCGAGACCGTGGGCGAAGGACACCGTCTGATGACGGGGATCAAGTATCACCGCATCACCGGCAACACGTCGCACAAGCTTCCGTATCAGCCCGAACGCGCACGGGAACGAGCGCTCCTTCACGCGAAGGATTTCGCGCGAAAACGTGCCGAGCAGATGCGCGCAGCCCTCGGCGAGGTTCCATTCCCGATCATCGTTTCTCCCTACGACGCCGAGCTCTTTGGGCATTGGTGGTTCGAGGGGCCGGTGTTCATCGAAGGCGTCTTCCGCAGTCTCGCGGAAGAGAGCGAAACGATTCGTGCGGTGACACTGCGCGGATATCTCGAAGAAAATCCGCTGCTCGTTCAAGCCACGCCCGCGGCGAGCACCTGGGGAGAGATGGGGCACGGCGAGGTGTGGACGGGCCATCGCAGCGCGTGGATGTGGCGCCACGTTCACCATGCGACGCGCACTGTTTCGTGGGCGACCAAGGAATATGCCTCTGCCAAGGGCGAACAAGGTCGCGCGCTCGACCAGATGGCCCGCGAGCTATTGCTTCTTCAATCGAGCGATTGGGCGTTCATCGTCCACACGGGAACGTCGACGCGCTACGCCGAAGCGCGATTTCGCGCGCACCTCCACGCGGTGTTTCATCTCGGCCACCTCGCGGGCAAGCCCGACTGGGACGACGCGGACTACGCCTTCGTCGACGACCTCGAGACGCGCGACAATTTCCTGGAAGGATTCGGCGGGGGAGCATTGCGCTCCTGCTTTTCGTAAAAGAGAACGCTGCGTTCCTGCTTTTCGTAAGGGAGAGCGTTGCGTTCCTGCTTTTCCTGAGCGAAATAGCAGTCAATGGAATTCCAAGGCACGTACACCGCCATCGTGACGCCCTTCACACCGGCCGGCGAGATCGATTGGCCCGCGTTCGATCAGCTTCTCGACGATCAGGTGAAGGGTGGCGTCACTGGCGTCGTTCCCGTGGGAACGACCGGTGAGAGCCCCACCCTGACGAAGGAAGAACAAGCGGCCGTCATCAAGCGCACGGTCGAGCGTTGCAAAGGCAAAGTGCAGGTGATTGCGGGCACGGGGTCGAACTCCACGAAGGCCTCGATCGAAGCGTCGCAGTCTGCCGAGAAATCAGGCGTCGACGCGATCATGCTCGTGTGCCCTTATTACAACAAGCCCACGCAAGAAGGCCTCTTCCAGCACTTCGTCGCCGTCGCCGAATCGGTGAAGGTCCCCGTCGTTCTTTACAACGTCCCGGGACGCTCAAGCATCGACGTGCTCCCGGAGACCGTCGTCCGCATCGCCGACAAGTGCAAGAACGTGCTCGCCGTGAAAGAGGCAACGGGCAACGTGCTCCGCGCGCAAGAGCTTCGTCGTCGTCTCGGAGATCGTGTCTCGATTCTCTGTGGCGACGATGCACTCACGCTCGCGATGATCGCCGTCGGTGCGCGTGGTGTCATCAGCGTCGCGTCGAACTTGTTTCCGAAAGAAGTGTCCGAGTCGACGGCCCTGGCCTTGAAGGGTGAGCACAAAAAGGCGCTCCTTGCCCACCTCGCGCTCGTGCCCGTCTACGACTCGATGTTCGTCGAAGCGAACCCTGGCCCCGTGAAATTCGCGCTCGCGAAAAAGGGGAAAATGTCCGCGACGGTCCGTGGACCGCTCTGCGAGCTCTCGCCCGCGAGCGCAGAAAAAGTCGGAAGCGTCGTCGCCGAATACGAAGCGAAACGCTAAAGACGATGGCGAAAGCGAAAGGTGTGCGCGGCAACGCAGAGCCGGCCAAAAAAATCGGGCGCAGCTCACTTCCGCCCCCCACGCGTCGTGACGTGCTGTCCGTGGGCGTGCTCGGCGCGACGGGTCGAATGGGAGAGGCCGTTCAACGTCTCACGAAAGGAAGCGCGCATCTCGCACTCGGCCCGCTCGTCGGCGAAGGGGATACGCTCGACGCACTCGGCACGGCAGATGTCGTCATCGATTTCTCGACGCCGCGCGCCACGGAATCGCTGGCGAAGCTTGCCGCAAAGAAACGTCTCCCGCTCGTCATCGGTACGACCGGTCTCGACGCCGCTGCCGAAAGCGCACTGAAAGCCGCCGCAAAGAAGTCGCCGGTATTCGTCTCGTCGAACATGAGCATCGGCGTGTTCGTTCTCGGGCGATTGATCCAAAAAGCAGAGCAGCTCCTCGGCTCGTCGTTCGACGTGGAGCTCGTCGAAGTCCACCACCGCAAGAAGGTCGATGCGCCGAGTGGGACGGCCATCCTTCTCGCCGAAACGTTGAAGTCTTCGCGAGAGCTCGTTCACGGTCGCAAAGGGCGGCCCGGCGCGCGCGCTTCCACGGAGCTCGGCATGCATGCCGTTCGTGGCGGTGACGTGATCGGCGATCACACGGTGCATTTCTTGGGAGATGGAGAACGCCTCGAGCTGACGCATCGGGCGACGCATCGTGATCTTTTCGCGCACGGCGCGCTCCGTGTAGCGGCAGTCATCGCGGGGCTCGCTCCGGGACGCTACGCCATGGGCGACATCATCGACCGTTTGTGACGTTGTTTCGGGGGGATACCGCGCTCCACGTAGGTGCTTTTGCGGTCGAAAAAACGAGCGCGAAGGAGATGTTCACCTCTTTCCTGCGTGATAGCCTCGGCGCAACATATGCGTTCCAAAGCTTCTCTTCTCGCGGTTGGGGTGTGCTCGGTTCTCGGCGGATGTCTCGGCGTCATCGGCGACTTTTCAGTCGGCGACGGCACGGGGCCGACGAATGACGGCAGCGTGGAAGCAGGATCCTTCACGGTCACGCCCGCGGTACCGAGCGTCGCCATCCTTCGGCGTCTTTCTTTCACGGCAAGCGTGCCCGTCACGTGGAGCATCGAAGAGCCCACAGGTGGAACGATCGACGCGACCGGCGCGTATCTCGCGCCTGCGCAGCCCGGCATCTATCACCTCGTGGCAGCTCGCCAAGACAAGCCGACGGACACGCAGCGCTTCGAGCTGAAGGTCGTCGACCTCGACCTCGTGAAGATCGCAGGCGGCGGTGCCGCGGGTAGAGGATCACTCGACGGACTCGCGACCGAAGCGCGTTTCGGCCGCCAATCCGCGATCGATATCGATCCGTCGACGAGCGCAATCTACATCGCAGACACGGAGAACCATACGATTCGCGCGCTCGTGAACGTGAACGGTCAACTCACCGTGACGACTGCCGCCGGCCTCGGCGGCGCTCAAGGAACCAACAACGCCGCGGGATCGCTTGCGCGATTCAATCGCCCCGTCGCCGTCGCGGCCTATCGCGACACGGTCTACATCTCGGAAGCGAATCGTTACTGCGTTCGCGCGCTCGACGTGAAAAGCGGGAACGTCACGACGTACGCCGGCACCTGCGGAACGACTGGCAGCGCCGAGGGCTCGAAAGAAAAGGCGCTCTTCGGCGACATCTCGCATCTCGCGCTCTTTCCCTCGGGCTGGGGAGCGACCGCGGGTGTCACGCCAAAGATGCTGCTCGCGTGTGAGCACGGCGCATCCGAGCGCATTCGCGCGATCGATCTCGCGACCGGTCAGACGTCGACCTTCTACAACGGCGGCGGCTCGTGCGCGGCGGGAGCCATCGGAAGCAACACCGTGGCAGGCGTCAGCAAGTGGGATCAGTTCCTCTTCTCCAACAATGGATCGATTGTCCTCGAGCAGCACGCGGCTCTCGGCGCGGTGACCGGGTACTCGATGCCTTTCGCGCAAGGTACGGGCTTCGCGGCGTTCACGAACGGGCCGACGAGCGGATCGACCGGGCACTTCGCTTACGTCTCGGGTGAAGCTGCGATCTACCAAATCGATTTCTCGGACACGAAGAACAACAAGATCCTCGCAGGGCTCATTGCCGAGCCGCGCGTCGCCGACGGACCGATCGCGCAAACGCGCTTCGCACGCATTCGCGGCATGACGTCGAATCCGACGCTCGCGAGCCTCTACGTCTCCGATTCTGGGAGCAACACCATTCGCAAGATCGACGGCCTCGACAAACCCGGCACTGCCACGTCGAGCACGATCGCCGGCCGCTTCTCTCCGCGCCTTCGTCAAGACGGAACGGGCGATGCCGCCCTTTTCTGCGCTCCTACGTCGATCTCGATCAGCGGCAGTGCAGCGTACGTGACCGATGCGAACGACGACGACGTCGGCGATTGCAACGTCATTCGCAAAGTCGATCTCGCGACGGGCGTAGTCACTACTTTCTCGGGCAAACGCTCGACGAAGGCCACGCAAGTTCGCAAAGACGGCGCGGCGGTGGACGCGGGCTACATCGCGCCCTTCGACACTGCGGCGACGGCCGACGCACTCTATCTCGTCGAGATCGAAAGCAATGCCGTTCGCAAGGTCTCGTTGGCGAACGGCGCCGTCGAACTGTTCGCCGGCGACTTTGCCACCCCGGGCAATCTCGAAGGTCTCGGCGCGCAGGCGCGATTCAATCAACCTGCTGGTGTCGCGACGGACGGCGCCGGGAAGCTCTTCGTGACGGACAACGGAAATTCATCGATCCGCGCGATCGATCTCGCGACGAAGGCAGTGACGACACTTGCGGGAAGCGTGAAAGGGACGCTCGACGGCATCGGCAAAGCGGCGCAGTTCGTGAGCCCCGTTGGGCTCGCCTACGACGGCGCGGGTCACCTCTTCGTGGCCGACAGCGACGACGGGACGATTCGCCAAATCGACGTCGCGACGGCAGCGGTGTCGACGCTCATCGGCGTTCACGGTCAGAAGGCCCTCGTCGATGGCGACAAGGCCACGGCGCGTCTCCAAAATCCGCTTCGCGTCACGTACGACGGCGCGGGCGGTCTGCTCGTTGCGGAAGGCGGCTTCGGCGATTCGGAAGCGGGTGGCCTCGTTCGCCGCGTCGATATCGCCAAGCAGACGATCTCGACGTTCGTCGGCAAGACGAGCGAGCGCGGCTTCCGTGGCGGCATCCGTCCGACGGCGCGCGTGAACGGGATCGTCGGCATGACGTTCGACCCGACCTCGGGCGACACGTTCTTCACCGACTACGTCGACGCGGTCGTCGGTCGCTTCAAGCCGTCCGCGCTCTAAAGCGACTCGTCAGAAACGGAGCGAGAAGGTCGCGCCAGCGACGTCTTTTCCGAGAAGGGGAGTGACGGCGACGGGGCGCTCTTCTGTCGTGCCCGTTTTTGGATCCGTCACGATGAGAACGATTCCTGCGATGGCAGCGGCGGCGCCAATGCTCGTCGCGGCGATGGCGATCCCGCTGAGGGTTTTCGTCTTCTTGTCGTCGCTGCAAATCTCGAGGGCTTGCTTCGTCGACTCGTTGCAGTAGTCGTTGCCCATCTGTTTCGCGTCGAAGTATTTCTGTGCGCGGTCTCGCGTGTCCCCTCGGAAGACCGCCCAGTAGATACTCGTGCCGCCGCCGATGAGAAGCCCGGCGCCGCCCGCAATGATGAGGGCCGTGGCAACCGTCGTCCGCGATTTGTTGCGCCCGCCATCGCGCGAAGAAGATGACTCGTCGAGCGCCTTGCTGGACTCCGGCAGCGCGAAGTTGAATACCTCGGTCGTCGTTTCGCCGGCTTGAATGCGAAGCTTCCGTTGAAGTGGGGGCGCGTTTGCGGTCCGCACTTGCACGTCGTGAAGGCCTTCCGGCAACGACACCTGCGCAGCTTTGCCGTCGAAGCGTGTCTTCTCTAGGCCATCGACGAAGATCTGCCCCGCTGCGACACTGAGATTCAAGACGAGCGTGCCTTCGCGAAAAAGAAGTCGCCGCGCGATCGTATGCGCCGCTTCCTTCACTTCGGGGTGAGTCGCGGTGTTCGCGGCATCGCCGAGCGGCAGGTCCACCGCCGTATCGCTCTTGCCGCTCTCCCAAAGATGCGCCGTGACTTTGACACTGCCACGTGCGCCATCGACCGTCCCCCAGACGAAGCGCTGCACCTTCATGTGCTCGCCAATTTTCGAAAGGCACACCGCATCCGGTGTCTGCGTGCACTTCTGCCCGAGCATCATCAAGCTGAAAGAAGGCGGATCGACGACCGTCCAACCCGGCGTCCCACGTACTTCCATTCGTAATGCCTGTGTGAGGGCATCCGCATGCTTCTCCTTGTTCTTGGAAGAAAACGAGAAGATGTGAATCGACCCATCGCGCTGCGCAAAAGCCGCGCGCGGCGATCCGAGAAGCACGATCACTGAAAGCAAGAAGACAACGACACTGCGCATCGGCGCGACACTAGCATCGCTTCCAGCGTCCCTCACAGCGTAGATGCACTAGAAATAGAGCGAAAGGAGCTCGGTCGGTTTCGGGGCCGGGAGCCGGGCGAGTTTTGAATAGCGGGTTCGAAATGCCCAAGACTCGAACTCACGCCCTTCACACCCGAACGTCCAGCCCCCGCGCGCGTCCCTACGGGGACGCCCGCAAAGCAAACTTTGTTTATTGAGTAGCCCCTGTCGGGGTCGAACCGACACACCCTTTCGGGTCGAAGATTTTAAATCTTCTGCGTATGCCATTCCGCCAAGGGGCCGAACCTGTGGTCTACCGCACCCGAGCGGTCCAGTCACGCAGGGGTTCGAGGAGGGGTACGCCATCGACCTCGTTCGGATGATGAATGAAGAAATAGGCCTCCTCGAGGCCGAGGGTCTTCCACTCTTCGAAGCGACCGAGCCACTCGTCGATGCGGCGGCGATCTTCGGGGCCGGCGTCGTGGCCGAGAAAGCGCACGAACGTGAAGGGAGCCGTGAGCGCCATGTGCACGACGTCTCGTCGACCCGGCGCGTCCGTGATCGCGAGTCCGATGCCCTTCTTTTCGAGATAGGCGCGAAGACGCGTGAAGGTCGCCTCCTCGGAGAACCAATGCTCGTGCCGTAGCTCGAGCGCGAAGCGCATGTTCGAAGGCAATGCCTCGAGCAGGTCGAATAGGGGACGCCTGAAGCTCGTGTCGGCCCACTCGGGCAGCTGAATGAACGTCACGCCGAGGCGATTGCCGAAGCCCTCGAGCGCGCCGACGAATGCGTTGAGCATCTCTTTCTTGAGCTCGTGTCCGTGACTCAACCCTTTGGGCATTTTCGGACAGAAGCGAAACGTCTCTGGCGTGTCCGCCGCCCAACCGCGCGTGCGTTCGAGCGTCGGCACCGAGTAGAAGGTCGCGTTCAGCTCGATCGCGGAGCAGCGCTCGGCATAGGCCGCGAGGTAGTCGCTCTTCTTCGTATCTTCCGGATAGAGCGGACCCACGAACTCGTCGCGCGCCCACACGGGGAGGCCGAAGCGAAGCTCGAAGGAACTGCTCGTGCCGTCCGCTCTCACGAACGGTGCGCGCGTCGGGCTTTTCGGCAACACGATGTCACCTGCCTCTGCGTCGGGAGAAATGCGTCCGAACTCCATCTTCGAGCGGGGAGGGTAGTACATCGATCCGCTCGAAACGATGTGTTAAGAGAGCGTGATGCGCTGGATCCTTCCTTTTTTCGCCGCGACCGCACTCTTCGTTGCCTGCAGCGACGACGCGTCTTCGCCTCCGACTCAAGCCGACGCTGGCCGTGATGCCGCCGAGGAAGATGCGGGAGAAAACCCCGACGCCAAAGACGCGAACGTTGCGGATGCTTCTGGCGGGGATGGCTGCACCACGTGCTCGTTCCAAGTCGACATCGAGATCGGTGGAATGAAGCGATCGTTCGATCAGATGAAGTTTGGCTTCGACAGTCCTGACGTCATGCGCCTGGAAGTTCAGGGGGGTGGCACGCTCGGCTGCCCTGAAGAGACCTCTCCGACGCCCGATCGCTCGCTCATTGTCGCGGGGGTAGGCGTTGGAAAAACGACGACGGAGGCCGATGGCGCGAAAGCCACCCTTCTCGAGTTCAAGGGCGATCTCACGAAGGACCCTGCAACGAAGGCGACGAAGGTGACCGTCGCGCCGAAGGTCGACTGCTGCGTCGCCAAAGACCAGATCGCGTATTCCATCGACGCGTCGTCGGCGACGATGAAGGTGACGGGCTTGATGGTTGGCGAGCACTGCACTTCGTTGGACTGAAAGCGCCCGCGGGAGGCTCAACAGGCTTCTTCGTGGCTTCGAAAGGCCGTCTAACCCGTTGGAACAAGGCATGTTCGCGGGGGCGATGCATCCTGCATCAAGATCTTATTGAAAGTGATCTTCATTTTCAGTAAAGCAGCGTGCATGAATTCGCGTCTCGGTCTCCTCTTTCCCCTCGTTCTCGTCGCTTGTGGCTCGAGCGATCCCGTCAACTCGGCGCCGATCGTTCCCGAAGCGCCGGCGGTGGAAGAGCAAGAGGAGCCGTATGAGCTCTTCGGTGAAGCGCTCGATCCCGAAGTCGCAGAAACCGACTTCGCGACGCTCCTCGCCTCGCCCGATGCCTACTTGAAGCAGATCGTGAAAGTTCGCGCCGTCGTTCGTGCGAGCTGCCAGGTGCGTGGCTGCTGGATGGAGATCCGCAACGAAGCCGACAAGTCGAGCGATGGGCTCACCGTTCGCTTCGAAGGTTATTCGTTCTTCGTTCCGCTCAACTCGCGCGCGTCACGCGTCGTCATCCAAGGCGAGCTCGAGGTGCAGACGCTCACGAAGGCGCAAGTGAAAGAAGTCGAAGCCGAGGGCGGCACGGTACAGCTTCAGCCCGACGGCACGGCGAAGGTCCTCACGTTCATGGCGACCGGCGTCGAGATGCGCGGTCGCAAGCAGAAGTAGGCGTGCTCAAAACGACTCTGGCCCTAGTGTTCGGCGCAACGCTCGCGTCGTGCAGCAGTGACGACGCAAAGGCGCCTGCTGGCCCCGTCGAGACAATCGATCCGTTCTGCGCCTCGCGTCCGAAGCTCCAGTTTTGTGAAGACTTCGATACGGCGGAG
Organism: Myxococcales bacterium; assembly: GCA_023248815.1. Classification (GTDB taxonomy): domain Bacteria; phylum Myxococcota_A; class Polyangia; order Polyangiales; family Polyangiaceae; genus JAHFDV01. Next base: position 7,405 of record JAHFDV010000031.1, on the reverse strand, counting down.
CTTCCGAGTCAGTTCGCCGAAAAGACGGAGACGGCCGCCAAGCTCCAGCTCGACACGCGTGATCCCGAATCACCTCCGCGCATCCTCTTTGCGGAAGCGTACGTTGGCGCGCCACGCGCGATCCTTTCGCGAACGTTCGACACGCCGGGGAAGAAGTTCAAACTCTTCTTTCAGGCGAAGAAGCTCGGCGCAGCGGCTCCGGATCAATCCGTGGAGATTGCCGCTCTCGAATATCCCGCGATCGCTTATCGCGTTTCCGTCGAACTGAAGAATGGGCTCCCCACCGTTTTCGAGACCGTAGGCGGAGCTGCTCCGAAGGCACTCTCGGGCGTGATTCCATTCCCCGAAGACTGGGTCTCGTTCCGCTTCGATATCGTGTTCGAAGAGGATGGCTCGGGAACGGCCACGGTTCGATTCGGCACCGAGGTTGCGGTGGAAGCGCCGCTCATGCCTCCCGCCGAAGCTGCGAGCCCTACGCTCTCTCTCGGAATCGCCGCGAGTAAACCCGGCCCCGCGGGCTGGGGATATTTCTTCGACAACGTGACGTTTCAAGTCGAGTGAAACGCATGCATTCTCGCCGTCGTTCTCTCGCGCTCACTGCGGCGACCACCTTCGCCCTCGCGTCGTCATTGCTCGCGATTAGCTGCCGCGATGATTCTACCGCGCCCAAAGCGAACAATGCTGGCGAAGGCTACGTGCTCCCCGAGGGAGGTGTTTTTACGCGTGGCGCGCTGCTGGGCTCGATTGCGGCGTGTGTCACCGAGAAGACGCGCGCGTTTCAATCTTCGGTTCGAACCTTCGCAACCTCCGTCACGAGCGCCACGCAAGATCCGACGCTTCACCCGCAAGCCGAGCTCGCGTGGAAGAGCGCGATGGCCGAGTGGCAAGTGCTCGAGGCACTTCGCTTTGGGCCTGCGGCGCCTAAAGCGTTGCCCGGCGGAAAAGATCTGCGCGACCTCATCTACTCGTGGCCGCTTCGTGGTCCCTGTCTCGTGGATGAAGCGCTCGCCTCCAAGGTCTACGAGTCTCCGAAGTTTGCAGAAGGTCTCGTCACGACGCGCACGTTCCTCGCGGCCGAATATCTTCTCTTTCACCGCGATCCAACGAATGCCTGTGCGGCGACTTCGAAGATAAACTCAGAGGGCACGTGGAGCGCGCTCGGTGCGGGCGAGATCGAGACGCGAAAGATCGCCTACGCGAACGCCGTGGCGAGTGATCTTCTCGTGCGCGCCAACGCGCTTGCCGATGCGTGGGATCCAACGAGAGGAAACTTCGCGGGCGATCTCGCGAATCCGGGCGGCAAAGGGAGCGCGTTCGGTTCCGAGGCCTTTGCGCTGAACAGCGTGAGCGATGCGCTCTTCTATGTCGACGCCGAGCTGAAGGACGAGAAGATCGGTCGTCCGGCGGGCCTCTACGATTGCACTTCGGGAACGTGTCCTGACTCCGTCGAATCGCTCTACGCAGGATCGTCGAAAGACCACGTGCGCCACAACCTCGAGGGCTTCCGGATCTTGTTTCTCGGATGCGGTCCTGGAGCTTCAGGGCTCGGGTTCGACGACTATCTGGAAGCGCTCGGGCAGCGTTCACTCGCGGTCGCGATGGAAAACGCGTTGACCGATGCCTTCACGGCGCTCGACGCGATCGAAGAACCCGATCTCGTCCCCGCGCTCGCGACCGATCCCGAATCCGTGCGGCGTCTTCATGCTGCCGTGAAAGCCCTCACCGATCTCTTGAAGACGCAGTTCGTCTCGATTCTCGATCTCGAGCTCCCGCAAAAGATCGAGGGCGACAACGATTGAGCATGCCGCGCGTTTTCTCACTGAGCCTGTGTCACTTGGCTCACGCCTGAATCCATTCGTTCACACCCACGCGCCAGCCGTGTCGTGGTGCAAGTGCCGCTGAACGTTCTTAAATACAGGCGCCCGATCAAGGTCGCGCTGGTGAGGGGGCCCGACATTGCCGCTTCCTCGCACACGACGCCGTAATTTCGCGAGGTGAGCTCGATTGCGAACCATTCTCGTTCTCGCGGTCACCGCAGCTCTTTCGCGAGCTCGATTGAATCAAACGCCGGCACATCTCGTGCAATTGCTCTCGGCATGTTCAGCCCCCTTCGCCTCCTGTCGCTCTCCGCTGCCGTCGCCGCCACGCTCTCGACGAGCGTTGCCTTTGCCCAAGACGCGACCGCCACTCCGCCGGCCGGTCAAGTCGTGCAGCCTGCGCAGCAAGCGGTCTACGTCGCGCCCCTCTCGCAGACGACGCAGACGACCTACGTGCCGCAGAGCGTCGCGATGTCCGGCCCCGAAGAGATCAGCGACTTCGAAGAGGGACAAGTCGTGCAGGGTTACACGCCGGTCAAACGGACACGCAAAGGCGCCATCATTACGGGTTCCATCCTGTTCGGCGTCACCTACGGTCTCAGTGCCCTGATCGCTGCGGCCGGAGAAGACCTGAGCTCGAACGGTCACAACGAAGTCGCGGCGCTTTGGATTCCCGGCGTCGGTCCATTCGTGCAAATGGCCAACACGAAGAGTGCAACGGCGGACGTGTTCCTCGTCGGTCTCGGCGCCGCGCAGACGGTGGGTCTCGGACTTCTCATCTACGGCGTCACATCGCCGAAGACCGTTCTCGTGCGAAACGATCTCGTCGCTGCGAAAGTGCAGTTCGCGCCCATCGTCGCGAAGGGCGTGACGGGCGTCGGTCTCTCGGGCTCGTTCTGAGCGTCGCGCGTTCATCGCACGCGAGTGATGTTCTACCGATGGACACACGCGCACTTCGCACTTTCCTTCCAAAGAAAGCTTGATTCGACGAAGCGCACCGTTCATATCCATCGCGCATGAAGCTTCATTCGACCGTGCGGTATCTCCTCCCAGTCGTCTCGCTCGTTGCTCTCTCGACGCTCGCTTCGGGGTGTCGCGGCGGTGATAAATTCCCAGCAGCGTTCCCGCTGCGCTGGCAAGGAACGAGTGACATCGCGCCGGACGTCAAAGACGACGTGCGCGAAGGCCTCCGCCGCTATTCGTTTCGCGTAGCGCCCGTTCAAGATCGCCGCGCGAATCCAAACGTCGTTGGAGCCGACATGGAGACCGGTCGCCAATTCACGACGACGACCAACGTCGCCGAGTACACGACCAAGTTCTTCGAGTCCGCCTTCGTCTTCACCGGCGCCAAGGTCGTCTCGAGCGGAGAAACGGCGCTCATCACGGTCGAGCTTCTCGAATTCGACGTCGCCGAGGGCGGGATGTTCAATGGTGTCGTCCGCATGAACATTCACGTGACCACGCCCGATGGACGAACCGTCTGGGAAGGTTTTGCCGAGGGCAAGAGCAAGCGCTGGGGCAGCTCTCACTCCAGCGAAAACGTGAACGAAGCGCTCTCGAGCGCACTCAAAGAGTCGATGGAAAACTGGTTGAAGACGCCTGCGTTCCTCGACGCGCTTCGCGGAAACGCGCCGCCACCGCGCTGAGCCCTCCGGGGTCGCATCGCTCTTTCCGGGAGAGCCACTCGGCATTTCCGACGTCGGAACTGTTCGCGCAGCTCTCGATCCGAGAGAGGCAGCGAGCTAATCTGCTGAGTCGCGCATGAAACGGATCGCCATCACCTCCTACGCGCTCGCGAATGCGCTCGGGTCGACGACCGACGAGGTGATGGATCACATCTTCTCCGGGAAGACCGCTTTTCAAGCGCCGCGAGCCTTTCCGATGCCATTCCCGACCGTCGTTGGCGAGATGAACGATCTCCCTTCGGCTCCCGAGGTCGGCATCGCGGGCGACACGCGCATCATGAAGATCGCGATGCTCGGCGCGCGCCAAATTTCGAAGGACGTCGAACGCGCCGTCACGACCTACGGAAAAAAGCGCATCGGCTTCGTCCTGGGAGGCTGTACCGCCGGCATCGAATTCAGCGAGAGCGTCTTTCCTGCACTCTCGCGCGGTGAAGCGAGCGTCGACTACTCCTGTGAGACGCAGCACACGCATCACGCGACCCTCGTGCCATTGGCCGACTACTTCGGCGTCGGCGGCCCATCTCTCGTCGTTTCATCCGCATGCTCGTCGAGCGTGAAAGCGATCGCAATCGCGCGGCGTTGGTTCGACGCGGACCTCGTCGACGCAGTCATCGTCGGCGGGATCGATTCACTCTCACGCACGACCATTCGCGGGTTTCATTCTCTCGGCGCTCTCTCGGAGAATGCCACGCGTCCCTTCTCGAGCGAGCGAACCGGACTCACGCTCGGTGAAGGCGCGGGGTTCATGCTGCTCGAGAAAGACGCGACCTCGGACGTCTACGTTCGTGGCATCGGCGAATCCTCCGACGCGCACCATCTCTCCGCTCCAGATCCGAAAGGCAGTGGCATTCTCGAATCGATGCGCCGCGCTCTCGCGGACGCGAACCTTCAAACGGATGCGATCGACTACGTGAGCGCGCACGGAACGGGAACGATTCAAAACGATCTCGTCGAAGGTCACGCCATCTCGGAGCTCTTCGGGGAAGGCACGCGCGTCACGTCGACAAAATCGATGACGGGCCACCTTCTCGGGGCTGCGGGCATCACGTCGACGGTGATCTCGCTCGAGAGTCTCCGCCGCGGTCTCATTCCTCCGACGGTCGGCACTCCTCCGCAAGATCCCGCGATCCACGTGGTCGTCTCGACGCAACCGGAGAAGGTCGCCCTCCGTGCAATTATCAACAACGCGATCGGATTCGGTGGCAGCAACGCGGCGGTGATTCTTTCGACATGAATCGGCTTTCGCTCTACGTGCGCGGATACTCTTTCTTCGCGCCAGATTACGCCACGCCAGCGGACGCCTTCGCGGACGTGCGGAGATCAGCCACGGCGCCCAACTTCGCAATGATCGAAGGGCGCCTTCGCCGCTTCACGAGTCTCGTCACGCAAATGCATCTCGATGTCGCAGGAGAGGCGCTGCGGTCGGCGAACGTTGCGGCTTCCGAAGTCGTCTCGGTTTTTGCCAGCTCGTGGGGAGAAATCACGACCGCCGAAACGATCATGCGGTCGATCTTCGACGACGGGTCCGTCAGCGCTGCCCGCTTCACGCAAAGCGTGCATAATACACCGTCTGGCATTTTCTCGATCGCTGCCAACAATCATCGGCCATCTTCCACGATCGCGGCCGGCCTCCAAACCTGCGCGATGGGCTTCCTCGAGGCGCTCACTCTGCAAAAAGACGAAGGCGGAGACGTCCTTCTGACCCTGGCCGACGAGGAGATCCCGTCGGTTTTTCGCGCGGAAGTGCGCCCATCCCTTGCCGTTGCGTTCGTTCTTTCGGAGAAAAGCGAGGGCGCGCACGCGAAGGTCTCGCTGATTCCCGCGCCCAAAGACGGGGCGCCGGAGGAAGTTCGCGTTCTCGAGAACGACACGTTGCCTGCCCATCTTCGCCCGTCGGCGGTCGCACTCGGTGTAGCATTGGTGCGCTTTCTCGCCGCGAAAGACGTCACCCCGGTGACACTTCGCGGGGCCTCCTACGCGATTCTCGTCGAACCCGCATGACGTACCCCGACATCGAGCTCTTGGTCCCGCATCGCGCGCCGATGCTTTTCATCGATGCGATCAAAGAGACTGGCCACAAGCGCTTGAGCTGCACCGCACGCGTGCGTGAAACGCATCCATTGCTCCAGAACGGCAAGGTCGACATCGTCGCCACCGTCGAATACGTCGCGCAGACCGTGTCCGCGTACGTGGGCTACAACAATCACTTGGCGCGTCCTGGGACGGCCCCAGGAATCGGCTTCCTCGTGAGCTGCAACGAGGCAGTTTTTTCGGCCGCCGACCTCAACCTCGACGACGAGCTCGATATCGTCGTCGAACATGTTTGGGGTGAGTCCGCGTTCGGAAAATTCCGCGGCGAAGTGAAGCGCAACGATGTCAGTATCGCGACGATGGACGTGAGCGTCGTCGGCGAGTCGGCCTTCGAGCGAGGTTTCACATGACGCGTCGCGCACTCGTGACGGGAAGCAGCCGCGGCATCGGACGGGCGATCGCACTTGCGCTCGCGCGCGACGGCAACGACATCATCGTCAACTTCGTGAAGAACGAAGAGAAGGCTCGCTCCGTTGCGGACGAGATCGCGGCTCTAGGTCGCAAGGCGACGCTCGCGCAGTTCGACGTTTCGAACCACGATGAAGTGCGCGCGAAGCTCGCCACCCTTCTCGAAGAAGCCCCGATCGACATTCTCGTGAACAACGCCGGCATCGTTTCGGATGCACCCTTTCCGACGATGACGGAGGAGGCCTGGCGCGATGTCGTGCGCACGCCGCTCGATGGCTTTTACAACGTCACCCAGCCACTCGTGATGCCGATGGTGCGGAGAAAGTGGGGGCGCATCATCTCGCTCTCCAGCATTTCGGGCATCCACGGAAATCGCGGACAGACCAACTACGCTGCGGCGAAAGCAGGAATCATCGGCGCGACGAAATCGCTCGCGCAGGAGCTTGCGAAGCGCAACATCACTGTCAACGCGGTTGCACCAGGACTCATCGATACCGAAATGATTGGCGAAGCCCCTGTCGAAGAAATGCTGAAATTCATCCCGATGCGTCGTCTCGGGAAGCCCGAAGAAGTCGCCGAGGTCGTCGCGTTCCTCGCGAGCGATCGCGCAAGCTACGTAACCGGACAGGTCCTTTCCGTCTCGGGTGGGCTATGACCGCGCGTCGCGTCGTCATCACGGGGATGGGCGTCATCTCGCCAATTGGCTCGAATTACGAGCAATCGCTCGCGGGCCTTCTCCGGCAAGATTCGGGTGTCGTGCGCATTCCCGAATGGGACAACATCTCGCATTTGATGACGCGCCTCGGCGCGCCCATCGCCGACACGCTCGTCGAGAAGTTTCCGCGCAGAGCGACGCGCACGATGGGACGCGTCTCGCTTCTCGCTGCTTTGGCCACCGAAGAAGCCGTCGCCGACTCCGGGCTCGACCGCGCAGAGTTCGCCACGGGAAGCGTTGGTCTTGCGTATGGAAGTACGCACGGATCGTCCTCGGCCAACGAAGAATGGGTCCGCAAGCTCGTCGCGCAAGGGGGCTTTCTCGGCCTCGCGTCGACCACCTATCTAAAGTTCATGAGCCACACGGCCGCGGTAAATCTCGCGATGCACTTCGGAATCACCGGCCGAGTGCTCACGACCTGCGCGGCGTGCGTGAGCGCCAGCCAAGCGATTGGCTACGCGTACGAGCACGTGCGGAGCGGTGTCGCCGACGTGTTCGTCGCAGGAGGCGCCGAAGAGCTGCATTTCAGCCATGCCGGCGTTTTCGACGTCATGCACGCAACGAGTCGCGCTCACAACGACCGCCCGAACGAAGCGCCACGTCCGTTCGACAAAGCGCGCGATGGGCTCGTCGTCGGTGAAGGTGCTGGCACGCTCGGTCTCGAAGAATACGAGCGCGCAAAGCGTCTC
>JAHFDV010000233.1 GCA_023248815.1 Myxococcales bacterium | reverse complement strand
GGCAGCCTAACTCATCCCTCGCGACGTCCTCATCCCTCGCGACGTCCTCATCCTTCGCGACGACGAAGCGCAGCGACGAAGAAGCCGGCAAAATAGGCGGCCTTCGTCGCCGACAACGCATGCTCGGCGCTTGCGAGTAGCTTGCCGAGAACGGGCACACGCACGGCTCCGGCAAAGGGCGTGACGATGCGCACGCCGTAGGAGTCTTCCCAGTCGACGCTCGGCGGAAGCGAGAGCGGGATCTGCCATGGCGCGTCGAAGCGCGTGAAGACGGCGCTCTCTTTCGTCGCTGCGGAGATCTTGCCCGCCGGTCCAAACGCCTTCAGCGCACCGCGAAAGCTCCACGGATTGTAGAACTCGGCGAGCACGATGCCGCCACGACGCGTGACGCGCGTCATCTCGGCGAGCGCTTTTCCAATGTCTTCGACGTGCGCCAGCACTTTGAACGAGCACGTGACGTCGAAGGACTCGTCGGCGAACGGCAGGTCCGTAACGGATCCTTGGGTGACGTCGAGTCCGCGTTCTTTTGCGAGCGCGAGCATGCCGTCGGAGAGATCGATTCCCTTGGCGCTTTTTCCGAATTTCGCGAAGCGTTCGAGCAGAAGCCCGGTTCCGCATCCGCATTCGAGAATGTCTTTGCCGCGCCCGTACCGCTCGACGATGTTCACCTCGAGGTCGTCGATGAGGGCGTGATAGCCCGAGGGATCATTGGGGCGACGCTTCGCCTCGTAGCCAGCGGCAAATTCGTCGTAGTAGGCGCGGACGCGCGGGAGGTCCATGGCCTCTTCTAGCAGCGTACGCGCTCGTGTAGAAGTGCACCCGCGATGCGGCTTCGATTCGTCAAAGGAACGCTCGAATGCGACGCGGAAGAAGGTACGGCTCTTCCGCCCGAATTCTTGTGGGATCCGCGCTCGGAGAGCTATCGCGCGCCGGCCTCGGCGTACACGAGCTTCATGCGCTTTGCGCATCACGAGAAGGTCGCCTTCGACGACGAAGCGCGAAAGTACGTCGAGCTTCCATTGGTGCTCAAAGTGCGTCCCGAGCCAAGGCCGTATCAATCCGAAGCGCTCGAGGCGTGGACGCAGGCAAAAAAACGCGGCGTCGTCGTTCTACCCACGGGCGCAGGCAAGACTCTCGTCGCGCACCTCGCCATCGAGCACACGAAACGCTCGACGTTGATCGTCGCGCCGACGCTCGATCTCGTTCGTCAGTGGTACGATGGCCTCAAGCGTTCGTTCGGCGAAGAAGTAGGGCTCGTGGGTGGCGGCGAGCACGACGTGAGACCGCTCACGGTGACGACCTACGACTCGGCCGCATTGAAGATGCATCTCCTCGGCAACGTGTTCGGCCTTCTCGTGTTCGACGAAGTGCATCATCTTCCGAGCGAGACGTACTCACTCGCGGCGAAGCATTCGCTCGCGCCGTTTCGCTTGGGGCTCACGGCAACGCCCGATCGCACGGATGGCAATTTGACGTCGTTCGACGCGCTGATCGGCCCCATCGTCTACCGGCGTGAGATCACGGATCTCGCAGGAGACTTTCTCGCGGAGTACCGCACCGAACGCGTGCGGGTGGAGCTCGAGCCGAACGAGCGTGAGGCGTACGACTCCGCGCGCGCCGAGTACGTGAATTTTTTGCGATCGTGCGGAGTCGATCTCGGAAAGCCCAACGGCTGGGCCGAATTTTTGATGGTGGCGACGCGCACCGAACGCGGAAGAAAAGCGCTCGACGCCTATCGTATGCAACGCGCAATCGCGTTCTCGAGCACGCGCAAGCTCGCTTATGTCGATCACTTGCTCTCGCTTCACCGCGGCGAACGCATGATTCTCTTCACGCAAGACAACGACACGGCGTATCGCGCGTCGCGACGCTTCCTCATCCCAATCATCACGCATCAGACGAGCGTGCGTGAACGCAGCGACATTTTGCGTGGGCTCGAGGAAGGCCGCTACGGCGCGGTAGTCACGTCCAAGGTCCTCAACGAAGGCGTCGACGTCCCATCGGCGAGCGTCGCGATCGTTCTTTCGGGAAGCGGCTCGGTGCGTGAGCACGTCCAGCGTCTCGGCCGCGTGCTCCGCAAACGTGAAGGTAAGCAAGCAATCCTCTATGAGCTCGTCTCCGAAGGAACGCTCGAGACCTCCACGAGCCAAAGGCGGAGGGAGCACCTTGCATACCAGTGACTCCTCACGGCGAGTCCGGCGATGCTGACTTCTGATCTCGTCGAGGTGAAGCGCCGCGAGGATCAGCTCGCGGTCGTGCGCCTCTCGCCGAAGCGTCGCACGTTGCTGGTCGAGCTCATCACGACGTTCTATGCAATCGCGCAGACGCACATCGGCGAGACACGCGCGGAGCTCGCGCGAAAGGTCGCCGCCGTCGATGCGCCAGGTCGCGAAGCCAAGCTCCGGAAAGCCGCCTGGAAGCTCGTCGAAGACGCGTGCTCGTTCGAAGAGAGTGAGAGCCGCGAAAGTGAAGCGCTCCGCAAACGCGTCTTCGAGCGCGCAACGGAGCTCCGCAAGCGGATGATCCCCGGTGAGCATCTCGACCGTGAGAAGACGCTCGAAGGGCTCTCCGAAGAGCTCGGAAAAGATCCCGAAGCGATCGACGCGCAGCTTTTTTCGGATCTTCGTGAAGCGCAGCGCCTCTTGGAGGTCGCGACGATCGAGCCACGATCGCTCGGAGAAACGTTCGAGCTTTTGGAAGCGGAAGCCGTTTTGCTACGTGCGATCAACGTCACGCTCGATCTCACGGGCGGTCCCGAAGCCTTTCGTCAGTTCCATCGTGAGCTGCGATTTCGCGGACTCTTGTTTCAAGTCGAAAAGACCGAGGACGGTTACCGCTTCATCATCGACGGTCCGTTCAGCCTGTTCGAATCCGTGACGAAATATGGCCTCGAACTCGCGCTTGCGCTGCGGGCGGCGCGAAAAGCAGGCTCCTTCAAACTGATGGCGCTCGTGCGGTGGTCGTCCAATAAGACCGCAGGAAAGAGCACCTACGTCTTTCGCACGCAGAGCGCGGGCGAGCTCGTTCGCGAACGCCGCGAGCATCCGTACGTGACGGATCTCAAGAAAGAGATCGCGGCGATCGGTGAGGACTGGAGCGCGAAGAAGAGCGATCGCCTCTTCACGATGAAGGACGTCGGAATCGTGGCCCCCGATCTCGTTCTCGAGCACCGCAGCGGCAAGCGAGTCTTCGTCGAGCTCATGGGATTTTGGTCGCGCGCCGCCGTGTGGAGCCGCATCGAACAGGCGAAGCATCTCGAAGAGCCCTTCATCTTCGTCGTGTCGAAAAAGCTCCGTGTGAGCGAAGACGCGCTCGCCGAAGACGGAGCCGCATCCCTCTACGTGTATGCGACGACACCGCGCGCAAAGAAGCTCCTCGAGCGCGCGGACGCCCTACTCCGGCAAAGTTCTTAGGCCAATGGCGCGTCACTCGCTTCTTGCCTCACGTCGCGCGCTCTGACACTTTTGTAGAGAATGAAGCTCTGCGCCGCCTGTCGCCGTCACGTTCGCGAAGAATACTGTCCATTTTGCGGAGGCAAGGAGCTCCTCGGAACGACCGAGCGAGGCGACGTGAGCGGACTCACTCGAGCGCGCATCTTTGCGGGAGCAGCGGCCGTCGGCGCTGCAACCGCTCTCTCCGCGTGCACTCCAAACGATCCTGCCGCGCCGGTAGCGGTAGACGCAGGAACCGTTGGCGACGCGGTGCAACCGGTGGGTCAGGCGCCTGCCTACGGAGGTCCGCCGGGAGAAATCACTCAACCGACCGTGGTCGACGCCGCTGCGGATCACTCGCAGCCGAAGCCCTCGCCGACGACGAGCGCAACCACGACCGCGAGGTCATTGCCGACGTACGATATGCACTCGTCGCCCGCGGCAGCCTATGGCGCACCGCCGTCGATGAGGTCGGACGCTCCGGTGCCACAAAAGAAGAAGACGCCGTAAGGATCTCCCCGCGCTTCGCATCGAAGCGTCCGCTCGGGACGTGGTGGGGACGCGCGTGCCGAGCTTCGGCGTCGCGCGGCGCAGGTGCCAGAGCGATCGAGCGGTTCAGGGACCCGTGCCTCCGCACTTCATCCATGTCGTCGCCATGCTCTTCACGAGAAGCGGCTTCATCAAGTATTCGTAGCCATTGCAGACGCGTGCCGCGACGCGAAGCGCCGCCTCTCTCTCACCATTCGCATCGAGCGCCATCGCGATCACATAGAGATCCTGGAGATCGGAATCCTTCTCGATGTCGACGCGCTTCGCCGCTGCGGCCGCGAGCTTCCCCTTTCCCGCGCGCGTGAGAAAAAAAGCATCGAGCACGGCCATCCCGTTGCGATCGTCGGCCGGTTTCGCAAGCGCTTCGTAGGCCGCGTGCGCCTCGTTGGCCGCGCCGAGCAGACGCTTGTCGGCGGGAGCTTTCGTCGCGAGCTCGAGAAGGAGGTACGCGCGATCCCAACGCTCGTGCAATCGTAGGCTCGTTTTGTCGACGATCGTCGAATGATCGACGGCGATTCCCGCTGCATTCACTTCATCGAGGGCGCGCTCGAGGTTTCCCGAAGCCCAATGGATCCACGTGAGCTGATTGTGGAGCCAGAACTCGGTGTCGTCTTCTGGGTGAGTCTTCGCGAGGACGACGAGCGAACCGAGAAGATCGAGCGCGAGTGGCAAGTCGCCTTTCGTCGCGGCGTCCGTCGCGTCGCGATAGACGAGGCGTTGACGCTCGCCGAGCGTGGGCATGGGCTCGGCTTTGATCGCCACACGCATCGCTTCGAAGCGCGCGTTCGGAATCGTGAAGGTGAGATTGTATTGCGCAACGAGGTAGCGGCCGCCCTCGCGAACGAGCACGCCGCTGCCACGTGTCTCGCCCGCTTTTTCTCCGACGAGATCTTCATCGAACCACGCCGTCATGCCATCTGCCGAAAACGAAACCGCGCGCCGAGTGACGGAGTAAGTCCACCCTTTGGCAGGAACCTCTCTGCCGCCTTCGACCTTCGCTTTCTGAAAATGCGTGTGCACGTAGTCCGCAAAGGTCGGAAGGTCCCAGCGTTCGCTCTTGTCCGTTCCGAGAAAGACTGCGGAACGAGCAAAGTGAGCGAGGTAGCGCGCGTCGTCGCCCTTCGCGGCAGCTGCGTGAAGATCGTCGAGCTCTCTCTCAACCGCGCGCTCGGAGTTTTTTGTGTCGAAAGCGACGTGCGCTGGACGGGGCGGAGCTCCGCAACTGACGCTTCCGATCGGACCGAGCACGGAGAGAAGAAGCACACCGAGATGAGGTCGAACCAAGGACACGCCCTCCCGATTTCTCATGCCGACGAGCCTACTCTCGGTTTGTTTTCGCTCTCGCGTCAAACACGCTCGAGAACGACAGTTCGATCGAGTCGTCGCAAATCCGACACGTCCGAAGTAAAAATTCTGTCGTTGCGCGCTCGCGCCCCCAGGACGACCGCCGCGTCGATGACGTCCTTCGTCCCCGTCACGCCGCAGAGCTGTCCCGCAGCGCGGGCGCAAGCATCGTCGAGCGGTTCAACGACGACGCTCTTTGCGGCGAGAAGGCGTGCAAGCCGCGCCTGCCTTGCGCCATCCCGCCAAACCTGTCCGACCACGCCTGCTGGAACTGTCATCGGCAGCTTGGCCTCGAGAGCCACGCAGAGAGCGACGACGAGCCTGCGATCGTTTTTGTCGAACGCTATGAGCGCCCCCGCATCCAGCGTGACGCCGTTCATGCGGCGCGTCGGCCTTTGCCATCGGCGTTCAGCCCCAACATCCGCTGCGCCTCGCGACGCTCTTTCGCCGTGATCAGCCCGCCGCTCTCCGCCAACATTTCGTCGAGCAAGCCGCGCAAATCGTCGAGCTTCGTCTGATTCTCGAGAGCCGTCGCCACGTAGGCGCTCACGCTGTCGGCGTAGCCCGCCCGTACGGCTCGCTTTGCCTTGACGACGAGCGGTCGCGGCAACGTCACCGCAATCTTTGCCTTTGTCATACCACTCATCATACCAAAACACGGAAGTTGGGCAACTCGGCCTTCGACGGAAACTAGAGGCTTCGTTCCGTCTGCTTCGCAATCCACGAGACTTCATTGTCGAGAAGCGCGCGTCCCTCCCCCTCCGGTTTGTATCCGAGTTCGACGGCAGCCGCCGTGTCGAGCACGATGGGATTTTTCGCGTACCAGGGGTGCTCGCCACCACGGCGCCCGGGCTCGAGCAAATCGATTTGCCCGCGCCAGTTCAGCAACTTCGCGATTGCTTCCACGATCTCGCGCGCCGTCAGGACGTCGGGGTCGGCGCAGTTCAAGACGCGTCGTCCCGGTACTCGGGCGACGAAGTCAATCAAAGCCGCGGCGTTCCCGGCCGCAGTGAGATGGTCGGTCGTTTCGCCGCGGTCGGCGAGGCCGATCGACGCGTCACCTCGAAGCATTCGTTCGACGAAGGTTCGCGTGCGAGCATTGCGCGCCCACCGTCCGTGCACTTTGGAGGGCCGGATGACTGTGACGGGCAGGCCACTACCGAGAGCGATACGCTCGACGGCGACCTTGGACGGCGCGTATCCCGCGCGTGAGAACGGATCGACACCCGCCGCCGCCGGCGCAAGCGTTGGATTGCTTTCCGACAGGGGAGCGCCAAAGTCAGGTGGCTCGTCCCCATTGATGTGGCGTCCGGTGGCGTCCACGTAGACAGCCCGAGACGACACGATGACGATGGAGCCCGCGGCTCTCATCACCGGAAGCAATTCTTCGACATCCGATGCCCGGTAAGCCAGCGCATCGACGAGGAGGTCAACGCCGCCGCCCACGAGCCTACCAATGGCTTCGGCGTTCGCGCGATCGATCGCATGAAATCTCACGCCCGTGACGGTCAACTCGTCCGGCATGGCCGAGCGGTCGCGTCCGGTAATGTCGACGCGCCAGCCCTTTTTCGAAAGACGTTGAGCGGTCGCGCCACCGATCGCACCAGTTCCGCCAAGAATCACTGCGCGCATCACATCCTCACCGCCAGCACGGTAGGCGATCCTCCGCAAAGCAACAGTCGCACTTCGTCTAATCCGATCGCCCGCAACTCTCTCACATTGCACGGCGCGGCGAAGCCGCCAAAAACACAGCGCTCGATTGGCACACGAATACGAACTGAGCAGCTGACGAAGCCCTCGCCACGTCGGGGCTTCGCTCAGCTGCGCGTCGTTATTCGTCCAATCCGAGCTTCCGTTCCAAAGCGTCCAAGTGCGCGCGCACTTCCGGATTCGTTTCGCGCATCGCTGCAATCTTGCGAATGCCGCTCATGACGGTCGTGTGATCGCGGCCGCCAAAGGCACGACCGAGCTCGGGCAAGCTGAGCTTGAGGCGATCACGCGCGAGGAACATCGCGAGGTGACGTGCGAAGGCGATGCTCTTGTGGCGATCTTTTCCGACGAGATCGCCGCTGCGCAATTTGAAGTGGTGGCAGACGACGCGCTGGATGTCTTCGACGCTCGCGTCGACGTTGCGCATCGGGAGCGTCATTGCCAATTCGGCGCGAACCCAATCGAGATCGATCGTGCGACCGAGGAGGGACGCCTTCGCCGCGAGTCGAATGAGCACGCCTTCGAGCTCACGAACGTTCGTGCGGACGGCTTGCGCGATGTGAAGGACGACGTCGTCGCCGACTTCGATCGCATCTTGGTTCGCTTTTTTGCGGACGATGGCGACGCGCGTTTCGAGCTCGGGCGCTTGAATGTCGGCGACGAGGCCCCACGTGAAGCGGGAAACGAGACGCTCTTCCATCCGCTCGAGCTGCTGCGGATACTTGTCGCTCGTGACGACGATCTGCTTGCCCGCCTGATGAAGCGCGTTGAATGCGTGGAAGAACTCTTCCTGCGTCTGCGTCTTGTTCGCGAGAAACTGAATGTCGTCCATCAAGAGGAGGTCGCACTGGTCGCGGTACTTCGCGCGAAACTCGCCCATCTTCTGATCTTGAAGGGCTTGCACGAACTCGTTGATGAAGCGCTCGGCCGAGAGATAGACGATGCGCGTCTCGGGCTTCTCTTCGCGGATGCGATGCGCCATTGCGTGAACGAGGTGCGTTTTGCCGAGCCCCGTTCCGCCGCAGAGAAAGAGCGGATTGTGTTTGCGACCGCCACCGCCCGCGCATGCGACCGCCGCCGCGTAGGCGAGCTGATTCGAAGGACCGATGACGAAATTCGAGAACGTGTAGCGATCCGAGAGTCCATCGACGCGCGGAGCGACCGGACGCGGGGCCTCGATGCGAGCACGCCCCTCTGCCCTGAGATGCTGTGGCGCGAAGTCCGGCACGTTCCCGTCGACGGGACCTTCCGTCGGCCGCAGCGTCTTTGGACGAACGGGAGGAGGAGGTACGACGCCCGTCGACACGGGGCTCTCGAGCGGCCCGCCAATCGACCATGCCACGCGAATGCTGAGCCCCGTCGCCTCGTTCAAGACGTCCGAGATGAAGGGAAGGAAGTGATTGTCGATCCAATCGCGCACGAACTCGTCGCGCGCGCGGAGGCTGAGGATACCGTCGGTAAAACCTTCGAACTGAACGCCAGCGAACCACTGGTCGAAACTCGCGGGCGAGCGCTCGCGCGTACGGTCTAGGGCGAAGAGCCAAACCGCGGTCGAGTCGAACTCGCCCGGTTCATGCGAGGCGGAACCATTGCCATCAGCACCACTGCGAACAGCAAGACCACCCAAGGAAACCATCTCGTTCTTCATGCGTGCGCTGGCGATCCTTTTTGCGAAAATGCACTCACAGGTTTTCCACAGGTGTGGAGAACCCAATTCAACCAACGCCGCGGGCCGAACGACCGCCCACGGGCTCACGCTTTCCCCATCCTCGTCTGCCCGAAAGCAGAGAATCGAAGTCGTCGCGAGAAGGCTTGAGCTATCGCGCTTTTTTTTGTTCGTCGAGCAAGAATCGC
>JAHFDV010000232.1:7810-8930 GCA_023248815.1 Myxococcales bacterium | reverse complement strand
GAACCCCTCCGGTCACAAGTGGGGCCTCGTCACGGATCTCACGGCGTGCACGGGCTGCGGCGTTTGCGTCATCGCCTGCCAAGCCGAGAACAACACGCCGATCGTCGGCAAAGACCAAGTCGCGCGCGGTCGCGAAATGCACTGGATGCGCATCGACCGCTACTTCGTCGGTCACACGAGCGACGAGCAGAGCGACTACGACGAAGCCGCGGTCGTCGACCCGAAGGTCGCGTTCATTCCCGTCACCTGCCAGCAATGCGAGCAGGCGCCGTGCGAGAACGTGTGCCCCGTCAACGCGACGGAGCACAGCCCCGAAGGCTTGAACGACATGGCGTACAACCGTTGCATCGGCACGCGCTACTGCGCGAACAACTGCCCTTACAAGGTTCGTCGCTTCAACTACCTCGAGTTCCAGGGCGATCCCGTCTACGGCGAGCTCCCGGAAACCGTGAAGATGCAGTTCAATCCGAACGTCACAGTGCGCATGCGCGGTGTCATCGAGAAGTGCACCTACTGCGTGCAGCGCATTCAAGAGTCGAAGATCGCTTCGAAGCGCACGGGCAAGCCCTACAAAGATGGCGACGTCGTAGTTGCCTGCCAGCAGGCGTGCCCCTCGCAGTCGATCGAATTCGGTGACTTGAATGATCCCAATTCGCGCGTGTCACAGGCGCGTGAACGCGACCGTAACTACGAGCTTCTCGCCGACGTTGGAACGCATCCGCGTTCGAGCTACCTCGGCAAGCTCTTGAATCCGAACCCCGCGCTCAAAGACGCGGCATACGACCGAATCTTCGAAGGTAAATCATCGAAGGCCGTTGGCGGTCACAAGGAGGAGCACGGATGAGTTCTGAAGGAGCATTGGCCAAGCTCCCTATCAAGGAGCTCGGCGAGATCCCGTTGGTGAATGAAGGGGAAACCTTTCACTCCATCACGGAACGCGTAGCTGGCGTTACCGAGACGAAGGCAACGAAGGGTTGGTGGATTGCATTCCTCATCGCCGTGAATTTCACGGGGTTGATGGGAGCCGCGATCGCGTACCTCTTCTGGAACGGCGTCGGCGTTTGGGGAAACAACAACCCGGTTTACTGGGGTTGGGACATCACGAACTTCGTCTGGTGGA
>JAHFDV010000232.1:0-7800 GCA_023248815.1 Myxococcales bacterium | reverse complement strand
TCGGTATGGGTCACGCCGGAACGCTGATCTCCGCCGTCCTCTTTCTCTTCCGCCAGAAATGGCGCACGTCGATCAATCGCTTCGCAGAAGCGATGACGATCTTCGCCGTCATGTGCGCGCTCGTCTTCCCGGGCATTCACGTCGGCCGCGTGTGGATGGCGTACTACATGTTCCCGCTGCCCAATCAGATGAGCATGTGGCCGAACTTCAAGAGCCCGCTCATCTGGGACATCTTCGCCGTCTCGACCTACGCAACCGTCTCGATTCTCTTCTGGTTCGTCGGACTAATTCCAGACCTCGCGACGCTCCGCGATCGCGCGAAGACGAAGATCCGCAAGACGGTCTATGGCGCTCTCGCCCTCGGCTGGCGCGGTGCGAACCGTCATTGGCAGCACTACGAGCGCGCGTACATGATTCTTGCCGCGCTCTCGACGCCGCTCGTGCTCTCCGTGCACTCGGTCGTTAGCTTCGACTTCGCGACCTCGGTGCTCCCGGGCTGGCACACCACCATCTTCCCGCCGTACTTCGTCGCCGGCGCCGTCTTCTCGGGCTTCGCGATGGTCATGACGCTCATGCTCCTCACGCGCGCCGTTTACGGTGTGAAGAGCATCGTTACGATGCAGCACCTCGAGCTGATGAACAAGATCATGCTCGTGACGGGATCGCTCGTTGGTTACGCGTATGCGATTGAGTTCTTCATCGCCTTCTACTCGGGCAACGAATACGAGCAGTGGGTCTTCATGAAGAACCGCGCCACGGGCCCCTTCGCTTGGGCCTACTGGACGATGATCTCGTGCAACGTCATCTCGCCGCAGCTCTTCTGGTCGAAGAAGCTCCGCACGAGCATCCCTGTGATGTTCGTCGTCTCCATCCTCATCAACATCGGCATGTGGTTCGAGCGCTTCGTCATCATCGCGACGTCGCTCTTCCGTGACTTCATCCCGGGCTCCTGGGGCTACTTCCGCCCGACCTATGTCGACATTGCGACGTACGCCGGCACTCTCGGCCTCTTCTTCACGCTCTTCCTTCTCTTCCTCCGCTGGATCCCGATGATCGCAGTGGCCGAAGTGAAGGGCGTCCTTCCCGAAGCGGATCCGCACTATCACCCTGAAGGGTCTCACGACGACCACGCGCACGCTCCAGCGGCCGCGCTTGCAGGAGGCGAATAATGTCCTCGCCAGAATACCGTTCCGCCGCGCCCCCACCCGCAGGAAAGCGTCTCGCGCTTCTCCTCGCGGAGTATGCGACGCCCGGTGAGTGTCTTCACGCAGCCGAAAAGCTTCGTGACGCCGGCTACTCTAAGTTCGACTCGCACACGCCGTTCCCGATTCACGGAATGGACAAAGCGATCGGTCTTCCCGACTCGAAGCTCGGCTTCCTCGTTTTCGCGGGCGGCCTCACGGGCACCACGCTCGCGTTCACGATGATGATGTGGATGAACGGTGTCGACTATCCGCTCATCATTGGCGGAAAGCCGGCCACGTCGATCCCCTCGATGATCCCGATCATGTTCGAGCTCACCGTTCTTCTTTCTGCCTTCGCGGCGGTGTTCGGCATGTTCCACCTGAACCGCTTGCCGCGACACAACCACCCGCTCTTCGAGTCGGAGAACTTCGGAAAGTTCTCGGACGACCGCTTCTTCATCTCCGTCGAAGTCGAAGATCCGAAGTTCAAGCTCGACCGCACGAAGGAGCTTCTCTCGAAGACGCATCCCGCATCGGTCGAAGAAGTTTACGAGGAGGCCCAATGAAGGCGCAGCTTCTCCCCCAGCTTTTCTTGGGCGCGATCGCGCTCTCTGCGCTCGCCGCTTGCCGCGGTGAGACGTCGCGTGAAACGCCGATCGTCCCGATCCGCAACATGTACAAGCAGCCCCGCTACAACATGCAGGGCGAGAGCGCGTTCTTCAAGGACGACGGCCGCACGATGCGTCCGCAAGTCGACGGAACGATCTCGCGAGAGACGGAAACCGACCCCGAGCTCGCCAAAGGTCGTCTCGCGGACAATTCCGGCTACGTCCTCACGATCCCGAAGGCCGTCGTCGACGAGTTCGGCGGAATGGCCCAACTGCTCGACCGCGGTGAGCAGCGCTTCGGCATCTACTGCGCGCCTTGCCACGATCCATCGGGAGGCGGGCAGGGCATCGTGGTGAAGCACGGCATGCAGGTGCCGCCGACGTTCCACCAGAAGCGCATTCGCGAGATTCCCGATGGTCAGCTCTTCGCGACCATTTCGAACGGCATCAGCAACATGCCCGCTTATGGCCCGCAGATTCGTCCGTCAGATCGCTGGGCGATCGTCGGGCACGTGCGCGCACTTCAAGTGAGCCAGGCCTCGGTTGCGCAAAAGGAGACGCCATGACTGAAGCGAAAACAGCGTCTCTCGCCCCGAGCGCGAAGAACGCCGACGGACCGAGCGTTCGTCTCCAGGGCAAGAATCCTTGGCTCAACGCGTGGAAGATCGCCTTGGGCGTCGGCATCCTCGGTGTCGGCATCTCCATCGGCGCGGGAGCGATGGGCGGAGAACACTCGGCGCTCCACGAGCGCTTCGCGTTTTCCTATCTCTTCGCCTTCCAGGTGACCCTCAGTATTGCGCTCGGCAGCGTCTTCTTCATTCTCATTCAGCATCTGTCGAGCGCTGGTTGGAGCGTGACGGTGCGTCGCACGGCAGAGTTCCTCGCGAGTGGCCTCGTCGTCATGGCGGTCCTGTTCATCCCCGTGTGGCTCTGCAAAGGGACGCTCTATCCGTGGTGGAATGCCGAGAACGCGCCGGCGGAACATCACGCTTCGAACGAGGTCGTGGGAACGACGACCCTCACGTCGCACCAAACACATGGCGACGACCAAGTCAAAGAGCCCGAGCACGGTGAACATGCCGGCCAAGGCGAACACGCGGGTCATCATGGTGATCACGCCGAAGGCGCCGTCAAACACGACCACGCGACAGGCCACGATCCGAACGACGAAGCGCTCGAAGCAGAGGAGCATCACCTTCTCGCGAAGAAGCGCTGGTGGTTGAATCACGACTTCTTCAACGGCCGCGCCGTCCTCTACTTCCTGGTCTGGGCCTTTCTCGGATGGACGCTCTACAAGCGCTCCGTCGATCAAGACAAGGCGAAGGACTTCAAGACGACGAACTTCCTGAAGGCGTTCTCGACGATCGGCACGATCCTCTTCGCGCTTTCGCTCACATTCGCCGGCGTCGACTGGATCATGTCGCTCCAGCCGATGTGGTTCTCGACGATCTTCGGCGTCTATCTCTTTGCCGGCTCGTTCGTTGCGGCGCTCGCGACGATCATCCTCGTGACGCTCGGGCTTCGTAAGTCCGGTGTGCTCCTGAAGGAAATCACGGTCGAGCACTACCATGACCTCGGGAAGCTCATGTTCGGCTTCAACGTGTTCTGGGCCTACATCGCGTTCTCGCAGATGATGCTCATCTGGTACGCGGGGCTTCCGGAAGAGACGCCGTTCTACCACATTCGTTGGTTCACCGACGAAGTGCACCACAAGGCGAGCGGTTGGCAGACGGTCAGTCTCGCGCTCCTCGGACTTCACTTCGCAGCGCCGTTCGTGTTCCTCATCTCGCGCAACATCAAGCGAAGACTCCAGCTCCTCGGCGTGGGCGCGGCGTTGATTCTGACGATGCACATCGTCGACATCTACTGGCTCATCTTCCCGAACCTTCGTGAGCGCTTCGAAGTCAGCCTCCTCTGGCTCGACATCGCAGCTCTCATTGGCGTCGCGTCTCTCTACTTCGCGTTCGTTCTTCATCGCATGACGAAGAACGCGCTCATTCCGATTGGCGATCCGCGCCTCGCGCGCGCCCTCACGTTCGAGAATGCATAAAGGCTAGCCATGGCATTCGACAAATCACCCACGCAAAACAGGACGATTGCTCTCGTTGCGCTCGCGACGGGCGTTGCTCTCGCGGCGCTCTCGCCCGTCTTCGACTCGTACTTCCATCACATGATGGAGCAAGAGGCGCATTCGAAGATTCTTCCCAATACGGAAGTGACGGAGCTGCGCGCCGAAGCCGAGAAGCGCCTCGCCACGAGCCCCGTTTCGCTCGCCAAGGCGAAGCAGGATCTCGAGACGCGCGGTCGCGAATCTTTTGCCGACATTCAGCCGAAGCCGTCGGACGACACGCGTGCGCTCGTCGGATGGAGCAAGTTGCCGCATCCCGCGAACGATGTTCCCGCGACGACGGCCAGCCAAACTGGTACGCAACCGGCGCCCGGCACCTCGGCCGTTCCTTCGCTCAGTTCTGCCGTCCCGCCGAATGCGTCGGCGAGCGCGATTCCCGCTGGAAAATCGCCCCCATCTCCGCAACCCTCTGTGATCCCGACGGCGGTTTCACCTGCTCCCGGCGGCCACTGAAATGAATTCATGCCTTCGCGCTGCGTTCGCTCTCGTCGTGGGACTCTGTCTCACGATGCCGGCGCACGCATTCGCGGGGGACAACATTCCGCCGCGCCTTCAGCACCTCGGTGTGACGGAACATCTCGACGCCCAGCTTCCGCTCGATGCGAACTTTCGCGACGAGGAAGGCAAGCCCGTCCGCCTCGGCGACTTCTTCGGCACGAAGCCGGCGGTCGTCGTCCTCGCCTATCACTCGTGCCCCACGTTCTGCGGCATGGTGCTTCGAGGGCTCTCGGAGTCGCTGACGAACCTCCCATGGACCCTCGGCAACGAGTACCAGACGATCGTCGTCAGCATCGACCCGCGCGACAAGCCGGAAGCGGCCGCTGAAAAGCGAAAGATCTTTTACGAGACCTACGGGCGCGGCAATGCGGGCGCGCACTTTCTCGTGGGCGAAAAGGGGCAAATCGATCGCGTCGCGAGCGCGCTCGGTTTCGAATACGAGTTCAACAAAGATACGAACCAGTACCAGCACCCCGCGGTCGTGTTCGTCGCGAAGCCGAGTGGCGGCATCGCGCGTTACTTGTACGGCGTCACCTATGAGACGAAAGACCTTCGTCTCAGCCTCCTCGAAGCAGCGCACGAAAAGTCGCTGACGACGGGCGAACGCCTTCTGTTGTTTTGTTTTCACTACGATCCCAATGAAGGGAAGTACGTCCTCCTCGCCCGGCGCGTAATGCAGCTCGCTGGTGCGGTGACGGCCGTTCTTCTTGCCGGCTTTCTCACGGTGATGTGGCGTCGCGAGCGAACCCGCTCGAATGGCACGGAACCCAATGGCGAAAAACCGGCGGGGCCAAGCTCTGAGCTTAAGGAGGCGACATGAATCCCGATTCCTTCCAGCTGCCGGAACAGATGTCGACGAACGCGGCCGAATACGACGCGCTCTACAACTTCATCTATTACTTCAGCCTAGTTTTCACGGTCGCGATCACCGCGATCACGATTTACTTCGTTGCGAAGTATCGTCGCCGTCCCGGCGTGAAGAGTGAGCCGCCAGGGCACAACCTCGTGATGGAAATCGCGTGGACCGTGCTCCCGCTCTTCTTCATCATCGGACTCTTCCACTACAGCTTCAAGCTCTTCGTCCAGAACGCCGTTGCCTACGAAGGCGCGATGGAGATCCGTGTTCGCGGTCAGAAGTGGCTTTGGACGTTCGAGTATCCGAATGGCTATTCGGAAACGGACGAGCTTCGTTTGCCCGTCGGTCGCCCCGTGAAGCTCATCTTCTCGTCCGAAGACGTGCTGCACGCCTTTTTCGTTCCGGGTGCACGTCTGAAGAAAGACGTCGTTCCCGGGATGTATTCGACGTTCTCGTTCATTCCGACGAAGACGGGCGACCTTCAAGTGTTCTGCGCCGAGTACTGCGGCGGCGGTGAGGGAACTCCCGAGCCCCCGGCGGCGGGGAGCCCCAAAGAGCTCAACGTTTCGGGCTTCCACAAGGGTCATTGGGGAATGCTCGGCGTCATCCACGTCCTTCCCCAAGCCGACTTCGATCAGTGGGTGAAGAATCCGCCGCCTCCGACCTGCGATGGCCAACCGTGTACGCCCGAGCAATGGGGCGAGAAGCTCTATACGAAGCAAGCGTGCAACTCGTGCCACACGATCGACGGCAAGCGACTCACGGGACCGAGCTGGAAGGGCATCTTCGGACGCCAAGAGCAGCTCACCGACGGGACGACCGTCACGATCGACGAAAACTACATTCGTGAATCGATCCTGAAGCCGCAGTCGAAAATCGTGAAGACGTACGAAAACGGCAACATGCCGCCCTATACGATCCCCGACAAGCAGCTCGAAGCGCTCATCGCGTACATGAAGACGTTGAAGTAGGAGACACCATGGCAGCCACGACAACCTCTGTTCCACGGCCGGATCATCACGAGCCGAACCCCGGCGCAAGCTACCTCGACGAGACGCATAGCCTCATCCACGGCGGCAAGTTCGTTCAGTGGGCGACCACGCTCGATCACAAGCGCATCGGCGTGATGTACCTCGTGGCCGTCATGATGGCGTTCCTCGTGGGCGGTATCTTCGCTCTTCTCGTTCGTCTCGAGCTCTTCTCGCCGGGCCGTACGATCATGGACGGCAGCACGTACAACCGCGCGTTCACGCTTCACGGCGTCGTGATGGTGTTCCTCTTCATCATTCCGTCGATTCCGGCGGCGCTCGGAAACATCATTCTCCCGATTCAGCTCGGAGCGAAAGACGTCGCGTTCCCGCGACTGAACCTCGCGAGCTTCTACATTTACGTCTTCGGCGCGTGCTTCGCGCTCTACAGTCTCGCGCACGGCGGCGTCGATACCGGCTGGACGTTCTACACGCCCTATTCGAACACGACGAACTCGGCGGTCATTCCGATGACCCTCGGCGCGTTCATCATGGGCTTTTCGTCGATCCTCACCGGCGTGAACTTCCTCGCCACGGTCCACAAGATGCGCGCCCCGGGCCAGACGTGGTCACGTCTCCCCCTCTTCATCTGGGGTCTCTACGCGACGTCGATCATCCAGGTCCTCGCGACGCCCGTCCTCGCGATCACGCTTCTTCTCCTCACGCTCGAGCGCGGACTCGGCATCGGCATCTTCGATCCGAAGCTCGGCGGAGACCCCGTGCTCTTCCAGCACTTCTTCTGGTTCTACTCGCACCCGGCCGTTTACATCATGATCGTCCCGGGAATGGCCGTCGTGAACGAGCTCCTCGCTACGTTCAGCCGCCGCGCGATCGTCGGCTACATGTTCGTCGCCATGAGCTCGCTTGCTCTCGCTCTCCTCGGCTTCCTCGTCTGGGGTCACCACCTCTTCACGAGCGGCATGAGTGAGTACGCGACGATGGTGTTCTCGGCGCTCACGTTCCTCGTCGGTATCCCGTCGGGCGTCAAAGTCTTCAACTGGGTAGCGACGCTCTACAAGGGCTCGATTCGCCTCGATTCGCCGATGCTCTACGCGTTGGCGTTCATCTTCCTCTTCACGATCGGCGGCCTCACGGGACTCTTCCTCGCGATGCTCTCGATCGACATCCACCTTCACGACACGTACTTCGTCGTCGCGCACTTCCACTACGTCATGGTCGGCGGCACGGTCATCGGCTTCGTCGGTGGCCTCCACTACTGGTGGCCGAAGTTCACGGGCAAGCTCTACAACGAGACGATGGCGAAGGTCGCCTTCACCTTCGTGTTCATCGGGTTCAATACGACGTTCATCCCGCAGTTCATCATGGGATCGCGCGGCATGCCGCGTCGCTACTTCGACTACCTCCCCGAGTACGAGATCTTCCACAAGATCTCGACGATTGGCTCGTGGATCCTCGGTGCAGGCTTCCTCATCATGCTCGCGATGTTCATTCAGTCGCTAGCACGTGGAAAGAAGTCGCCGCGTAACCCTTGGGAATC
>JAHFDV010000231.1:3189-8934 GCA_023248815.1 Myxococcales bacterium | reverse complement strand
TGCGAATCCAGCCACGGGCGTGGTCACTTACACCGATGGGATCAAGCTCGGATCCGTTTCGACGAAATCGCCGGGCGGACACTCCACGCTCCTCACCAATACGTTCAACCCGTCGCTGGCGATGGCTGGAGACAACGTTTACTTCTCGACGCTGCCTTCCGGAGCGATCACGTACTGCTTCGCGCCAGCATGCTCTCCCGTGCCATATACGAGCGGTCCGGACGGCGGCGGCGGATTCTATTCGAACGCTCAGACCCTCACGAAGGCGGGCGAATTGTATTCGGTCGCACCCATTGGCCAGCTCAACCGCTGCACCGCACCCTTCACGTGCAGCGTGTCTGCGAGCTTCGTCGGTTCGACCTTCCCCGGCGCCATCCTCGCGAACACCCAGCACGTCTATTGGTACATCGTCGATGGGAGCACGGCTTCCGTCTTCCGCGTCACGCCCGGAGCGGGCAACCTGCCGATCGACACGATCGTCTCGAATCTACCGCGCGCGAACTTCCCGCAGGTCGACGGCGGCGCTCCCCCTGCCGAGCCTCCTTTCGCGCTCGACGACAAGTTCGTCTACTACGTGAGTGGTCACGCAGTGATGGCGTCGCCGACGGGAGGTCCCCCACAGAGCTCGACGACGATCACGGTCTTGTCCGACGGCAACATCACCGCGCTCCAGTCGGACGGCGCTGCGATCTATTGGGTCGACGCGACGACGGCATCTATCCAGTACGCCCGCATTCGCTGAGCACCTTCCGACCGACCACACGCCCGCGGTCGGTCGGAACGTTTTTCACACCTCGCTCAAGGGCAGCGCGGCGCGGCGTCACCCTTCTTCACGGATCCGTTGACCCACGTGAACCAGTAGTTGCCCGTGCGCTTCACCGCAGGTCCGTCGTCGCACGTGAGATCCTTCAGACCGTTGACTTGCGCCGAGTTGAAGAGGTTGTTGATGATCGAGATGTTCGGACTGCCTTCGTACCAAAATCCCTGGTTCACGCGATCGACGAGGTTGCCTTCGAAGCGCGCACCACTCGGCGGCATGGCCATCCACGTCGCGTTTACGGCGTAGCCCGAGGTGGAGGCCGCGTAGAGCGCGGAGCTGAAGTAGTTTTGCTGAATGAGCGAGGAGTGATACGTCGATCCGTTGATCGTCGGATACGTCTGCACGAGATCTGCGTGAGCTCCTTCACCTCGATACTTCGCGATGTCCTTGAAGTAGCTCTGGGTCACCGCCTGCGTCTTGCCAGCGGCCGTCTCGGTGACGCGAATGGCATCGGAATTTCCGCCTTCGACATAGAGACGAGTCGCGAGCCCGCTCGACAGCGGGGCGTACGTCACGAAGAGACTCGAATCCGAGGAGATCAGCGTGCCATCTTGAATGCGCGCATCGGTCGACGAGATTTTGACGCCATCTGCTTTGAAGTTGCAGAGCGTGACGCCCGGGACCTTGATCTCGATGCCGCTGTTCGTCTCGATGCTGTGCACCACCTTGCTGCCGCCGTTCGAGGCGATGAACGCGCTGTCGACGATGACCTTGCTCGTGTAGGTTTTCTTCATCGTTCCGCACGCGCCGACCGTCGTCGGTGTAGGAATGACGCCGCTTGCAAGGACGGGTCGCTCGCAGGGGCAACCGTTCGTTCCGGGGAGAACGTCGCCGGGCGGCGTCACTGGCGGAGGATTCGGGTCCGTGGTCGGAGGAGTCGCCGAAAGGTTGCCGGAGGAAGAGCTCGTGAGGCTCACCGCGTTCGCCTTGTCCTGATAGAGCGCCAGCCCCGTGCCTTTGCCCGTGAAACCGCCAAGCGATGCAATGGTGCGCGAATCGACGACCTTGCCGTTGAAGTACGAAGTGAGCTTGGTTCCCGACACTTCCGCGCGAATCGTTCCGCTGCCCGGGCTCGCAAAGGCGAGATCGACTTCGACCTTCTGCGCGCCGCCGTTCACCGAGACCACTTGATAGCGGTCGCCGCTGAAGAAGACGCCGACGAACTTGTCGGCGCTCGATTGTCGAAGCACGACAGCGCCGCGCTTGTTGGTGCTGGTGATTCCGGAAACGTTCGTCTGCACGAAGTGATCAGCCGAAGACACGGTGCCGAGGCTGCTGAAGATCCACGTGTTGATCGCCGAGGAGGCAAGATTGGAGTCGGCTGCACTTTCGTCGTCGGGCGAGATGTCTTCGGTCGATTCGGAACATCCCGCGAGGAGTCCGACGACGACGAGTCCGCCAGCGAGACCAAAGCGACGCGAGAATCGCGCGGAGATGGCGCTGTTCGCGATGTTTTTGGACTGCGCGCCGAGCATGTTCTGAATCTTCATCGTTCACTCCTTCGAGTTGGCGAGCCCCTCTCGCGAATCGGCGAAAGCTCCGGGGCAGGGTCGAGCGAGCTCTCAACCGGAAGACACGCCTCGAATGCCGCGCGCAAGCACACCCGCGAAAGAAATCTCGAAGAGCACTCGTTCGCTGAACATTTTCGACGTCATTTCGAGGATTTGACGCTCGTGCGTATTTTCAGCGTTCGAGCAACGGGGAGATCGTCATCAGCCTCGACTTGGCGGCTTTCTCGACGGCCAAGCGGAGATCGACGTTCATGATTTCGAATGCGGTAGCGCTCTTCGAGCTCGTCGTGAACTTCGGGCTGCTCACCGCTTGAATGAAGCCGTGACACAGCACCTTTCCGTTGTTCGTATCCATGAGCGCTACGGTCCCGAAGGTCGAGCCCGGCTTGTATGTTCCCGCGGCTTCGTTCAGTACCGGCATCGTGCAGGTGTTGGCGCGATACACGTAGACGAGCCTCTCCGTGGTCGACATCGCACTCTTGAAATCGAAGAGCGCCTTGCAAGCGTCACTGGCGCCTTGAACGCCGTAGGCACGCGCCGCGTCGTCCCAAGAGATCGTGCGAAGGTCTTTCAAGTACGAAGGTCGGAGACTTCGCAGGTACTCCTCCGTACACGACGTGCTGTCTTGCGAAGCGCTACTCGCGCGCGGGATCAGCGGTAGGGCCTTCTTGAACGCGATGTCGAGTCGCTCCGCATCCGTGAGTTGCTTCGGTGCTTCTACTTTCTGAATCGTAAAAGACGTCGTTTGGTGATCGCCTTTGGGCGGCGCGTACGTGATTTCCATCGCGCGATAGAATTTTTCGCGGAGCGCGGGGCACGAGGCGAGCGAGACGTGATAGCGCAGCTTCGTCTTGGTCGCGTCTTCGACGCCCGCCGCGGAAGGGATCGACGGCGTGCATACCGTCTTCGACACGTCTGCGAATTCTCGGTAGTCGGCGTCCGTGACGCGCGAGGTAATCGTGCCCTCTTTCGCAGTCGCGAGGACCGGCTTTCCCAGGTGCGTGAACGCGACGGAAAAATCGACACCGTCGCCCGCGACGACGACGTCGGACACCTCGATGACGGTCGGGTACTGCTTGCAAGCAGCAAGACCGAAGGACGCAAGAACGAATGGAACTAAGAGGGCGCGCTTCATGGCGCGCTCATCTTATCTACACGAACGTTTCCGCAGAATCTTACTTGTCAGAAGTCTCGGCCAGCGCCCGCATCTGCAGCAACCACGGGCTCTTTGCCGGTGATCTCGGGGAGCTCGAAGAGTCCATCGAGGCGGCGCTTGGCTTCAGCGAAGCCGGAGTCGTTGCCCTTCGTTGCACCTGCCGCGATCGCATCCTTCTCGGCGTCGTCGAGCACGCGATACATCGTGTTCTTCTTGCTCTTCAGCTGCGTCACGAGGCCTTTCATGACGAGACCCGCACGCGCGTCGTCGATCGTTCCGCTGCCCTTCCAATAGGCGGCGACATCGCCGAGGGTGATCGCGCCGAGATCGAAGTCTTGCGCAATCTTGAAGACCTTGGGCCCCTTCGGGACGCCGAACGCATCGACGTTGTGAAGGTAGCCACCGTCGAAGTCTCGGTTGCCGACGATCGCTTCGGCGACGATGACTTCAGCGTCGTTCGTCGGCGTGGTCTTTCCGGTGACTTCGCCCTTCGCGGAATCGAGGAACTTACCGTCCTCGGGGATGAGGCGCGATTTCGCGAAGCGCTGCGCCGCGTCGTCACCCGACTCCATGAACATCGCAAAGCTGTTCGTCTTCTTGTGCGAAGCCGTGTCGTCATAGACGACCTTCGCGACGCGCGTGAGATACGTGGGGATGCCGGCCGCGCGCACGAGGCGATAGGCGAGGTCTTCACGCACGGGTCCGATGCCGTTCAACACGCGACCGAGCTTGCTGCGCGTCTTCTCTTCGCCGGGTCCGCAATGCGTATTGAGGCGGACTTTGCCGTGCGTTTTGAACGGCGTGCCTTTGAGCTGCTCTTTGTCCGTGAACTCGAGCTTGAGCTTGGGGAACGGGCAGTCGGACAGGCTCGACTCGCCGCGAACGAAGACGCGCACGTCGAGCTTCTTCTCCGTCGCGCCTTGCTTGAAAACGAGCTGGCCCGGTTCGCTGTATCCAGGCTCTTCGTATTCTACGACGCCACCCGCATCTCCATCTTTCACGGAGGGCGGGTCGACCTGATGATTGTTGAGGCGCGTGAAGAGCGTCGTCAGCGGAGCCGAGAGCGTGATCGGCAGCGCTTCCGTCTGACCGTAGAGGTCGTTCGGATCGCTCACCTCTTGGTTGTCCTCCTCGAGCCCGTCGTCGCGGTCGGAACAAGCGACAGCAACGCTGGCAGACATCGCAGCAACGATGAGGAGGAAGACTCGTCCGGTTCGCATGCCTGCCCTATTGCAAAGCCCATACCCACATGTAGGCCAATCTCATCCGTCGAAGAATGCAACGACGACGGCAACTTAGCGGCGCCGCGAATTCCCGAGGCAATTCGGTGGGGTCGCCCTGCCGGATCCTCGGCGGACCAACCTGTCCATGGATAGGCCGTGTGGGCGCGCAGGGGTCATTCACTCTGCGTCACTGTGGAGCGAAGCCGCGATACGGCTTCTCGGTGCCCGCGACGGGACCCGCGATGTCTTTCTCCGCCTCCTGATTGTCGCGCAGCGCCTTCGCGAGGGAAAAGCACGTGCCCATGATGAAGACGAAGCCCATGCCGAGAAAGCCACGCATCCAGGCGTCGATGGGGAGGTAGATGATGCCGATTCCGGTGGCGGTGACGGCCGCCACGAACGAGGCCCAAAGTTGGAACATGTACGCCGGCGTATTCGGTTCGCGGTTCTTCATGACTCGAGATCATTGCAGCGCGCATGCCGTAGCCAGAAGGAGCAGCAAGACCGCGTAACGACGCAGGGAAGCTCTCATCGCCACATACATTGAATGCATCCTGATATGCATTCAATGTATGAGAGCTCAAGACGCCGATCTCTTCGCCTTGGTTGCGCGCGCGGTCATTGCCAATCCTTTCGGCGAGGAGCGTCCGCGCATCGATGCGCGCATCGCAGGCGTCTCGACGAGGGCGCCGTGGTCCGAAGCATTGGAGTGTCTACTTGGCGTGGTCGCCGCGCGGCTCGACCGGCTTCGTGCACTGAGACTCTCCGACGTGACGAAAGAGCACCGCGAGAACTTCTCGTTGTCCGTTCTCTTCGCGCTCTTTCACGAGCACGCCGAAGCGTTCGATCTCCACATCCACGAACAGCTCGCGCAATCCTCTCGCGGCGGCAGCCACGACCCTCTCCGCGTTCCTTTCGCTCGTGAGTTCATCGCCTCACTCGTGCGCCGTGGATTCACCGAGCAGGAAGCGCTCTTCTATCTCGCCCTCTCCTTCCAACTTCGTCGCGCATATACGTTCGTCGACAAGTCGTTGC
>JAHFDV010000231.1:0-3173 GCA_023248815.1 Myxococcales bacterium | reverse complement strand
GAAGTACCTCGATGCGACGACTACGCGAGAGCCTTTGGAACAACGTCTTCACCCACGACCTCGGTCTCTACGCCCGAAGCCTCTGGGGAAAAACGGACGACTTCTCGACGCTCATCGTGGGCGAAACGGGCTCGGGCAAAGGCACCATCGCGGCGGCGATCGGTCGCTCGTGTTTCATTCCTTACGAAGAGAAACGTCAGCGGTTCGCGCGAAGCTTCGTCGATACGTTCTCCGCACTGAATCTTTCTGAGTTCTCGGAGGGCTTGCTCGAGTCGGAGCTCTTCGGTCACAAGCGCGGGGCCTTCACGGGCGCCGTTCAGGATCACGTGGGTGTATTCGGAAGGTCGGGCGAGCACGGTTCCATTTTCCTCGACGAGATCGGCGACGTCAGCGTCGGCGTCCAAGTGAAGCTTCTGCGCGTGCTCGAGACGCGCACCTTCACGCCGGTGGGCTCTGGGGATTCGCAACGCTTCTCGGGAAGAATGATCGCTGCCACGAACCAACGACTAAGAGAACGGCGAGAGCTCGGACTCTTTCGCGATGACTTCTTCTATCGGCTGTCCTCGGATGTCATCCACGTGCCGACGCTCCGCGAGCGTTTTCAAGAGGACTCACGCGAGCGAAAGCGCCTTCTCGACGTGATCGTCACGCGCATTCTCGGAAGCGAGAACGAGGCGATCGTCGCGCTCGCAGATGCTGCGATCACGCGCGATCTCCCCGCCGACTACGATTGGCCTGGAAATGTGCGCGAGCTCGAGCAATGCGTGAGGAGAGTCATTCTCACGCGTCACTATCGCGGCGACACCTTTCGCGGAAAGCGCGAGGCCGTGACCAAAGAAGCCCTTCTCGAGGAGCACGCACGAAAGCTCTATCGCGAGCACGGAACCTACGGCGAGGTCGCACGAAGAATGGATCTCGATTGGCGGACGGTGAAGCGATACGTCGTGGGCAACGCCGGCTAACGGATCCATGCGAGCCCGGTTCGCGCTATCTTTCTCGGCCCCTCAAGGAGACGAACAACATGCTCAAGCTTTTCGGAAACCCCTACAGCACCTGTACGCGCAAAGTTCTCATGACCCTCGCGGAGACGAGTCAGCCCTACGAGTTCACCGTCGTCGACCTCGGTAAAGGTGAGCACAAGCAGCCTGAGAACATGAAGCATCAGCCGTTCGGTCGCGTGCCCGCCATCGACGACGACGGCTTCGAGATGTTCGAGTCGCGCGCGATCGCCCGCTACTTGAATGAAAAAGGCGCGAACAAGCTCACGCCGGGCGACGCGAAGACGCGCGCCAAGATCGAGCAGTGGATCAGCGTCGAGACCTCGGAGTTCAGCCAGAACGCGATGAAGTTCGTCTACGAGTACGTGATGAAGCGTCCGCAAGAGCCCGCCGTTCTCGAAGCCGCCGGCAAAGCGATCGAGAAGGTCTGTAGTGTGATGGAAGAGACGCTCACGAAGACGCCCTTCCTCGCCGGCAACGAGTTCAGCCTCGCCGACGTCTGTTACATGCCCTACTTCGAGTACGGGATGACGACGCCAGCGAAGGAGATCTTCGCGAAGTTTCCCCACGTGATGAAGTGGTGGGAAACCGTGAGCACGCGCCCCACGTGGCAAAAGGTCGTCGGAAAGGCGTAACGCGGCTCGCGTTCGGAAAAGAAAAAAGGCCCCTTTTTGGGGCCTTTTTTTTGCGCCTTCGGTCGAAGACGCTCTCGGGAGTGTGAGTCTTACTCGGAGTAGCCGAGCTCGACGCCGTACGCTTGATCATGCTGATCGACGACGATGAGGATCTGGCGGCTCCAGTTGTCGCCGGAAGCCGTGAAGAAGTAGCGCGCGCTGATGCTGTTCTTGTTGAAGATCGACGCGAGCGGCTTGAACGCGGCGTCCCCTTGCGGACCTTCTCCGGAGGACCAGAAGCTCGCGATCGCTTTCGCACCGGAAGAGTCGAGCGTGACCTTGCCCTTGATGAGCGCCCTTTGAACTTCGGCGGCCGTGGGGACGCGGTTGAACTTCACGGGAAGATAGAAATGACGATCGAGCGTCGAGTTCGCGCGCACCTTTGCGAAGAGATCCGGGAGCGTCTTCAGGTCGATGCCCGTGGGGTTCTCGGCGCGCTTGAACGCGTTGATCTGGTTCGACACTTCGACGGCGTCCCAGAGAAGGAACGCGACCGATTGAACCTTGAGTGACGCCGTATCCGGGATGACTTTCTTCGAGTTCTGGAACGCGAGGAGCTTCTTCTCGGCCCACTTGACGGAAGCGGCCTTCAGCGTTTTTGGCGCGGCGCTCTTCTGCCCGAGCTCTGCGAGGATCTCGAGCGTGATGTCGCCGAGCTCGCCGAGCTGCGCATTGTCCGAAACCCACTTCACGGTGACGAGCTTGGCCTTGTCGTTGGCGAGGAACTCGCCGAGCGCGGCTTCATAGAGCGGCGCGAACTGCGCAGCCGCTTCCGCTGCAGTCGACGTTCCGAGGACGGTCGCTTTCGTCGTGAGCGCCTCTTCAGAAGACTCACTATCTTGAACTTCAGTGCTGCAGGCGGAGAGGGAGAGGGCCAAACCGACGCAAGCAATGCCAAAGAAGCGGAATTTCATAGGATTCTCCTCGCGAGTCGTGAAGGAATGAGCCTGTAGGCCCGAGTCGGCGGGAGTATGACTTCGTTCTTAATGACCGCAAGGCGATTTGCGAACTTCGCTTGTAACTTCGAGCGTTTAAGATGGATTCAGCACGCCTTAGAATGACGCATTGCGGCGAGATTGCAGACGAATTGTCGAACGGGGGTCCGAGCGTCTCGCCCGTGACAATTGCGCGACGGTAAACATCATCAGCGCGTCGGGCCCGGCCCAAAGTTCCAGGTAAAGCCGCCCATCACGGTCAGGTCTTCGCGGAGGCCGCCACTCGGTGGGGAATAGGTCAGATACGCATCCAAAGAAAACTGATTCGTAATTCGTCCTTGAAAGGTTGGAATCCGCTGTTGTCCGAGGGTCCCCACCGATCCGAAGGAGACGCGGTGCATTCGAATGCTGTCCGCGGCGGAATCGCAAGGAAGCGCCGCCCCGACTCCAAGCGCGAGAGTGACTTGCTCCCCGAGATTCAGAATCGCCGTTGCGCTTCCGCCAAGACAGAGCGAGTCGGCGAACCTCGTGTGCAGATCGGAGACCAAGGCGAGGTCTGTCGTAAG
>JAHFDV010000639.1 GCA_023248815.1 Myxococcales bacterium | reverse complement strand
ATGCGAGCGACAAGGCTCGGTTTGCAGAGCTCACGACCCTCGGCGAGCTCACGAAGCGCGCCTGGGAAAAAGACGTTCAGGTGATGATCGAAGGCCCGGGACACGTTCCGTTCGATCAGATCGAGATGAACGTGAAGAAGGAAATGGAAGTATGCCACGAGGCTCCCTTCTACGTTCTCGGCCCGCTCGTCACCGACATCGCGCCCGGCTACGACCACATCACGAGCGCGATCGGCGCGACGATGGCTGGGACTGCGGGAGCGGCCATGCTTTGCTACGTAACGCCGAAGGAGCACCTAGGTCTTCCGAACGAGCAAGACGTTCGCGATGGCCTCATCGCCTACAAGATTGCGGCGCACGCGGCAGACATCGCGCGTCATCGTCCAGGTGCGCGCGATCGTGACGACGCGATTTCACGCGCGCGCTATGCGTTCGACTGGAAAGAGCAGTTTCGCCTTTCGCTCGATCCCGAGCATGCGCAAGCCCTCCACGACGAGACGCTTCCCGACGAGTACTTCAAGGACGCCGAGTTCTGCTCGATGTGCGGACCGAAGTTCTGCTCGATGCACATCAATCGCGCGGTCGAAGACTTCAACAAGACCACCGAAGAAGACGAAAAAGCTGGCAAGCGTTCGTTGAACGTCATCTCGGCGGAGTGAGCCGAGGGCACTTGGGCGGTCGTTCGTGGCGTGCGGCAGTGGCTGCACGCTTTCTCGCGCCCGCAATCCTATGCTCGCCGCTGCTCGCGGGATGTCAGTGCGGCAAAAGCGCGAAGCCATCGTCGCTCCAAGATCCACCCGTCATCCCAATCGCGCCCACGACGAAGCGCCCCGCGCTTCCCCCTGAGCTCG
This sequence comes from Myxococcales bacterium, assembly GCA_023248815.1. Taxonomy (GTDB): domain Bacteria; phylum Myxococcota_A; class Polyangia; order Polyangiales; family Polyangiaceae; genus JAHFDV01. The sequence continues at coordinate 2,216 of JAHFDV010000639.1, read as the reverse complement.
AGCTGCTTTGGACGCGCGCAGAATCCGAGGAGGCCGACGAGCTCGCGCGGCTCGCACGTGCGGAAGGCGGCATGGGACTCGTCGATGGAGCCGACGACGCGCACAAAAAGATCGCCGTGCTCGCGCTGGCGTACACGGATGATTTCGTCGGCTTGCCTTGGGCCGCAGACGTCGCCATCGACAAGGACAAAGACCTGGCGCAGGCGTCGGCCGAGAGCTTCGTCGCGGCCATCGTCGCACGTACGACCCACCGCGATCCCGAGGATGCGCTCGAGCTCGCCGAGACGTGCAAGAAATGGCTCGCCGTGGCGAAGAACGCCAAGGCCGACGCGACGGTGCGAAAGCTCGCCGGTCGCGGACTCCGTATGCTCGTCGACACGCGCTGCTTGAAGCTCGAAGACCTCGCCGGCGTCCCTTGAGCTTGCTCGGAGCGCGGCGTGACACTACAAGCGCCGAGTGAAGGGAGAATCCGTTGCACGCCCGCTCGTGGGCCTCTTTCTCTCGGCGTACGCGACATCTGCCTGCGGCGACTCTGCGCCGCGCCCGCTGAAGAGCGGATCGCTGCGCGAGACCATCGAGGTCGCAATTGCGGAGGCCTCGCGCGAGGCACGCCAGTCGCCGCTCGCTCCAGAAAAACGTGCAGCCTGCACCGACAAGTCTTTCAATCTCATTCACGTGAATGACATGCAGGCGCGCTACTCGGACCGCCTCGGCGGTCGGACGCGCTATGGCTACATCGCGGGCTACTTTCGCGCTGCAAAAGAAGCCGATCCCGCGACGATCGTTCTCGACGCGGGGGACGATCACGAGAAGGGCTCCGTGGTCGATCTGCGCTCGCAGGGAGAAGCTACGCGGGCCGTGCTCCGTCATATGTCCATCGACGTCCGAACGATCGGCAATCACGATTTCGCCTACGGAGCGGCAGCGGTTCGCCGCGAGGTGAAGAACAGCACGCATCCACTTCTCTCGGCGAACATCAGCGACGAATTGCGCACGTTTCGGCCGTCGGTCAAGCTCACCATCGGGTGCGCCCGCGTCGGCGTGATTGGCCTCACGACCAAGGGGTACGGTTCGGACGATCAACCGACGACCGATCCCTACGACGATACCTTCAAGCAGGACACGAACTATGCGACGTACCTGCAAGCCGAGGTCGACAAGATGCGAGACGAGGTGGATGTCGTCATCGCCCTCACGCACCTCGGGCTCGTCGACGACACGGTGCTCGTCTCGAACGTCACCGGCGTCGATATCGTCGTCGGTGGTCATTCGGAGAACCGTCTGGACCAGCCGACGGCGGCAACGACGAAGAGCGGCGAGCGCGCGTGGATTGTGCAGGCGGGTCACTACGGAGAGCTCATCGGAAAGGGCCGCCTTCAGGTTCAAGGGAGCGGGCGCGAAAGACGCGTGAGCTTCGCGCGCTACGAGCTCGTGAACGTGAATGACAAGATGCCTTTCGCGGAAGACGTCGGCTATCTCGTCGAGCGCCTCGAAACGACATTTGCGCCGGGATTTCTCGATCCGATCGGCAATGCCCCAGAGGCATTTCCACAATCGAATTTGCCGCGCCTCGCTTACGACGCCGTAAAAGCCGAATGGAAAGGCGATGCGCTCATCATCGGGCGGGATGCTTTCTGGAAGGGAATTCCGAAAGGTCCAGTCACGCTTCAGCAGGTCTACGACACGGTGCTAGTGCAGAAGGAGCCTTCGGGAACGAGCGGTTTCACGGCGCTTGCCGAGGTCGAGCTGAAAGGCTCCGAGCTGCGTGAAGTGCAGTATTCGCTGAAGGATGACCCCCAGCGCGCGACGTTCTTTCCTTCGAAGATCGAGGCCAACGAGACGTATCGGCTCTTCGTCGAGAAGCGCTCCGCCGAGCACTGGCAATTTGCATTCACACGCCCGCAGAAGTTCGAAGCCAAGGTGAAGGGCGAGCTCATCGACGTGCTCGAGCCCTACATTCGCAATCATTGGAACGGCGACGGCTCTGCTCCCACGTCCGTCGTCACCGGAACCCCCGGCACGGTTCCACAAGCGTCTGCGAGTGGCATCGTCGCCACCGCCACCATCCCCATCCCATCGGCGAGCGCTTCCGCGGTCGCGTCTGCCATCGAAGGCACTGTGCCGTTGCCTTCGGCAAGCGCCAACGACGCCTCGCGTCAGTAGCCGGCAGACGTGTCGGCGAGGCGCGAATAGGCCTTCGCAGATCGGCCGGAAAA
>JAHFDV010000638.1 GCA_023248815.1 Myxococcales bacterium | reverse complement strand
CAACCCAGAGGTCGTCCTTCGCGAACTTCTCGACGGCTTCGACGAGCTTCGCTTTTTCACCGAACTTGTCTTTGACGCCGGCGAGTGGATGTTGAGCCATGTTTTTTCTCCGAGGGTGTGCAAGGTAACTTGCACGGCGAGGAGCACCGCTCGATGCGGGGACTCCTGTTTTTGTGGACCGGATGGGTACCAGCCAGAGGGGCGCATCGCAAGAAGGAACCGCTGATTCCGCCGCTTGTCGGCTCTCCGGACGCACGAATTTCTGACCCCGACGGGGGTGTAGTGCTAGACGAATCGCCATGGCAAACGGCCTAAAAAGCAGCACAGCGGCGCGCGTTCGTTTCGCCCCGTCCCCGACCGGCTATCTCCACATCGGCGGCGTCCGGACGGCGCTCTTCAATTGGCTCTGGGCCCGCAAAACCAAGGGTACTTTCGTTCTTCGCATCGAAGACACGGATCAGGAGCGTTCGACTCCCGAAAGCCGGCAAATCATCTTCGATTCGCTGCGGTGGCTCGAGCTCTCTTGGGACGAGGGGCCGGAGGTCGGTGGAGACCATGGGCCCTACACGCAAATGGAGCGCCTCTCGATCTACAAAGAGTGGAGCGAACGCCTCATCAAGGAGGGCAAAGCGTACCGCTGTACGTGCACGAAAGAGCTGCTCGATCAGCAGCGCGCTGAATTGAAGGCGAAGGACCCCAAAGCGAACTTTCGCTACCCGGGCACGTGCCGCAACAAGCCCGACGCCATTCCCGACGTTCCCTACGTCGTCCGGTTCAAAGTGCCGACCGACGGCGTGGTCACCTACGTCGACAAAGTCTTCGGGGAAGTGACGACGCCGAACAAGGCGCAGCAAGACTTCGTCCTCCTCCGCTCGGACGGCATCCCACTTTATAATTTTGGCGCCGTCGTCGACGATCTCGCAATGGGCATCACGCTCGTCGCGCGCGGTCGCGATCACATGGTGAATACGCCTCCGCAGATTCTCATCTACCGCGCATTCGGAGCCGAGCCGCCAGACATGGCGCACTTGCCGATGATGCTCGCGCCGAGCGGCGAGAAGCTTTCGAAGCGTCACGGCGCCGTGAGCGTCACCGAGTACCGCGATCAGGGATACTTGCCGGCGGCGGTGCTCAATTACCTGGCGCGTTTCGGATGGTCGCATGGCGATCAAGAGGTGTTCAGCCTCGCCGAGCTCGTGGAAGCTTTCAGCTGGGAAGCGTGCGGTCGCGGTGACGGCAAGTTCGACACGAAGAAGTTTCTCGCCATTCAGCACGAGCACATGAAGCGTGAGAATCTCACGTCGACGAAAGAGTACGCGGCGCGTCTCGTGCCGTTCATGAAGCTCCGCGGACTCGACGTGAGCGCGAGCGAGCTCGAGAAGACGATCTACACGGTGAGAGAGCGCAGCCGCACGCTCATCGAAGCGGCCGAGGGGCTCGATTTTTTCTACCGCGAGCCGCACGTGACGGACGACGCCGCCAAAGCGAAGTTCCTCGTGGATACGAACGCCCCCAATTTGAAGGGCTTTTTGTCGGTCATCAAAGACGCGAGCGAGTGGACCGAAGCCGTGCTCGAAAAAGCCGTCCACGACTGGCTCGAAAAAGAAGGCAAGCAGATCAAAGACGTCGCGCAGGCGGCACGCGTTGCCCTCACGGGACGCACGGCAAGCCCAGGGCTCTTCCAAGTACTTGCGGTGCTCGGCAAAGATCGATCGCTCGCGCGTCTCGAGAGCGCGATCGCGATCGCCGAAGTCACACCGGCGCCGCCTCCTCCTCCCCCGAAGGAGGGTGCTGGAAAAGAAGGCGCAACCAAAGAAGCACCCAAGGGCTGAAAGATGATTCGCCCTTCGGACCTCGCGTTTCCATCGGCCGATCCGAACGCGATCTTGCCGTACGTATTGAAGGCGTTGCTCCCGATTCCGGGGCTCATCATCGTCGTGCCGATTCTTTGGATTCTCTTCCGCAAGAATTGGCGCGAGCTCGATGAAGAAGCGCAGGAGCGGCGCGCGGAGATCCTCGCAGAAGATCCCAAGAAGATCGATCAGCGGCCGATGGTCGCGATGCTGCTCGTCGCGCTCGTGCTCACGCTGCAAGAGTATTACGGAGGTCGGAATTTTTTCGAGACGGTGATTCGGACTTCGCTCGAGAAGTACGACACTGCACACGCAGGACGCCTACATTTTGCGAAGTACGAAGAGCTCTACGCGTTCGGCTGGTGGTCAGCGACGCGCGTCTTTGGCTACACGTTTCCGCTGATGGTCTGGAAGTTCTTCTTCCCCAAAGACTCGCTTCTCGACTTCGGTCTGCGCACGAAGGGCTTCTTCAAGCACGCGTGGATCTACGGCCTCTTTCTCGCGGTCGTGCTCCCGGCGATGTTCATCGTCAGTAGTCAGCCAGACTTCGGTGGCTATTACCCGTTCTATCGATTGGCTTCGCGAAGCTGGTGCGACTTTCTGATGTGGGAAGCGATGTACTTCGCGCAGTTCTTCGCGCTCGAGATCTTCTTTCGTGGCTTTTTTCTCGGCGCACTCTCACGCAGCTTCGGCTCCGGCGCCATCTTCGCGATGATCGTTCCCTACTGCATGATCCATTACGGAAAGCCCTACTTGGAGGCCAACGGCGCAATCATCGCAGGCATCGCGCTCGGATCGCTCAGCATGAAGACGAAGAGCATCTATCAAGGCTTTCTCGTGCACGTGACGGTGGCGGGTTTGATGGATTGGCTGTCGCTGCATCATCGGCATGCGCTGCCGACGACATTTTGGTCGGCGGGGTAAAGCGCACACACGGCGGGGGACCTGAAGTTGAGGCTCTTCAAAAAGCGTCCACGCGTCGAAGTTCGCGTTTCGAACTTCACGGTGGGTGAGCGCGGTGAAGTGGAAGTGCGGCTGGACTGCCAGGAGCCGCTCGAAGTCAGCGGAATCTCGCTGCACATTGCGGGTCGCGTGCTCGTGCAGGGGCCAGCAACAGGGGGAGTCAGGGAGTACCCCGCGCACGCTGACTTCGGTCATGCTGTGAGGAAGTACGAAGCGATGACGCTTCCCGCCGGGGAAACGCGGCTCATGTTCT
>JAHFDV010000637.1 GCA_023248815.1 Myxococcales bacterium | reverse complement strand
CGTGGACGGGCGATTGCTCGATGCGTCTCGAAAATTTTCAGCCGGCCCTCACGCTGTGCTCGTTCGCCGCAGCGCTCGCACCGTATTCGCGCGCTGGGTCGTCTTCGGAGAGAGCGACACGACGTTCACGCTCCCGATTCCGCTCTCTTTCTCTGCCTGCTCACTCTCGGATCTTCGCAACGCTACCTTCGTCGAATGTCCGCGCTGGGCGAGCGTTCGGCGCGATGGCGCTCGCCTCGTCGTGCGCGCGTGCGCGTATGAGACATGTGAAAGCGAGAGCTCGACGCTCGGCGCGATCGCAGAGACCAAAGCACTTCCTGTCGAGCCACCTCACGCGCCGCGATGGCTCGTGGCGACGGCCATCGGCGCCAGCGCGGCACTCTTTGCCGTCGGCGCGCTCTACACAGCGGGCGCGTTCGACAAACCAGCCGTCGAGACGCGCGTGACGTTCGGTGGGGTTCAACCCGCAAGTGCGCCCATCCGCTTCTAGAAAAGCCTCTGCGACTTCGCGCTCATTTGTGAAGAGCGGGGCGTTTCCAGCTCTTTCCTCACGTGGCGGACGTACCCGAGAACCGCTACGCTCGTCGTCATGGCAGGCCTTCCACCGCTCGACTTCTCCGAGTTCGTCGATCGTAGAAAGAATCAACGCGTCGGCGGCACGTTCGAGTCCGGCCACGAATACACGTACGCATCGGACAAGCAGACACGCGCTGCGTTCGAGCGCGTCCGTGCGGTCGAGCTCGTCGTTTCGAGCTCCGTGCGTATCTTCCAGAGCGTCCAGCGAACTCAGCTCCTCGGAAACGCAGTGAAGGTCTCGGAGAATCAATTTCCGCGCATTCACGCGCTTGCGAAGCACTGCGCCGATACGCTCCAGATTCCCGTCCCGCGCGTCTACATCGTCAACAACCAGACGTTGAACGCCGCGACCTACGGCACGAACGAAGAGTCGTTCATCATGGTGAACTCGGCGCTCGTCGATCATTTCAACGACGAAGAGCTCCTCAGCGTCATCGGGCACGAGTGCGGCCACATCCACAACTCGCACGTCGTCTATCTCACGGCACTCCACTACCTCACGACGATGACGAGCATCTTCGCGCGTTGGGCCGTGCAACCCGCGCAGCTCGCTCTGAGTGCGTGGTCGCGCCGAGCCGAGATCACGTGTGACCGCGCGGGAATGCTCTGTTCGAAGAGCGAAGCGATTTCTACGAAGGCCCTCACGAAGCTCGCGCTCGGCTCGCACCGTCTCTACGAGCAGTTCAACGTCGAAGCCTTCATCGCACAGTACGAAGAGAGCAAAGACGGCGTCGGCAAGTACCTGGAGCTCCTTGCCTCGCACCCGTGGCTTCCGAAACGCGTGCTCGCGATGCGCGTGTTCAAGGAGAGCGACCTGTTCAAAAAATCAATCGATGCCGATCGGACCGGTGGCCTCTCGATGAAAGAAGTAGACGCCCGAGTCCTTTCCATTCTCAAAGGTGATGCATGACCGACCTCGGTGAATTCCGCGAAAAAGCCACGCGCGCAGGCAACGCCATCGACAAGGTGGCGACGCTCGCCAGCCGCGTCGGAGCGAAGAGCCTCAACGAGCGCATCGCGCGCGACCTCGTAAAGAAGCTCGTCGAGGATCGCTTCCACCTCGTCGTCGTCGGCGAGTTCAATCACGGCAAATCGACGTTCGTGAACGCGCTCCTCGGACGCACGGTGCTTCCTTCTGGCGTCACGCCGACCACCGCGACCATCCATCACATTCGCTACTCCGAATTGCCGGAAGCGTTTCTCGTAGATTCGTCGGGCAAGCGGACCTCGATTGACTTCGAGCGCGTGCGATCCTTTGCGGTAGGTGGTGCCGAAAATGGTGGCTCCGTCGACTTCATCGAGGTGGGCTTTCCGGCGCCCCTTCTTCGCGAGCGCATTCTCCTCGTCGACACCCCCGGCGTGAACGACCTGTCGCTTCAAAGGTCGGACATCACTTACAGCTACATTCCTCGCGCAGACGCCGTTCTCTTCCTGCTCGACGCTGGGCAGATTCTCAAAGAGAGCGAGCGCGTGTTTCTCCAGGAGAAGCTGCTCAAGGCTTCGCGCGATCGCATCGTGTTCGTGATCACGAAGTGGGATCTCCTCTCGGAAGACGAACAAAAGGAAGCCCTCGCCTACTCCAAGCTCCAGCTCGGTAAGCTACTGCCCAACCCCATCGTCTTCCCCATCAGCGCAGAAAAGGCGCTCGAAGGCGATGTCGAGCGCGGCGGCATCGAGCCGTTGCTCACGCACCTCACGACCTTTCTCGCAGAAGAGCGCGGCCGCGTTCTCCTCGGAAACGTTCTCGGCGACGCGCTCACGGCGTGTGATCTTCTCGAACGCGGAATCGACGCACGCATTCGCGCGAGCTCGATGCCGCGTGAAGAGCTCGACCGTCGCATTTCGATGCTCGAGCAAGATCTGTCGGGCAAGGCGGGAACGATGGCCGAGCGCAGGCTGAAGATCCGCGAACAGGTCGCCTCCATCAAGATGTCTGCGCGCAAAGATCTGGAACGCTTCGTCGCGGACCTCACGCGCGAGCTTCCGAACGTCATCGACCGCGCCAAAGGAGACGACCTCAAGAATTATCTCGGCGCTTTTCTCGAAGACACTTTCCGCACGTGGGCGGAGGCCGAGAGCAAAGAAGTGGGGCAGGCGCTCGAACAGCTGGCGGAGCAAACCATCGCGCTCGTTCGTGAAGACGCGCGCGACTCGGCAAAGAGCATCGGCGACACCATCGGTACGGGCGACACGAAGCGGCTCGAGGTCGAGGTGAACACGCTTCGCTACGACGCGGGGGTGTTCGCGCTTTTCGCGGTGGGCTTCGGGACGCTGTTTGCGAACCTCATTCTCGGCGGCCTTCTCCTCGCGGCAGCTCCCGTTCTCGCGATCGTCGTCAAAGAGCGCGTGCTCGACGAGTACAAGAAGAAGGCAAAGGAGCTCGCCCCCATCGTCGTCCGCAAAACGGCAGAGAAGGTTCAGCCTTCGCTCGACGCGATGATCGACGACTTCAGCAATCGCCTCGAGGAGTGGGTCACGACCGCGGGCGAAGAGC
>JAHFDV010000636.1 GCA_023248815.1 Myxococcales bacterium | reverse complement strand
GAAGCCACCGTGCGCGCATCTACCCCGTAGCTCTGCAGTCGATCGAGAAAGAGTCTTCCCGCTGGTGACTGTTCGAGATCGCGACTGGCGTCCGAGACCGCAAGCGGCTCGAGCTCGCGCGCGCTCTCGCCCGCAACGCGCAACACCTCTCGAGAAGTGACGACGATCGCGAGATTCGGATTGGCCGAGAGCCAGCTCGGGAGGATGTCGGTCGCGTACTTCGTCAGGTGCTCGAAGTTGTCGAGCACGATCACCACCGGGCCCAGCGAGCCGATCGCGAACGTTGCCGCATCGCGTGGTGATGAAGTCGGCGGCGCGTTCCCCGCGGGAAGTCCCGCGAGCACGGTCTCCGCCACTTCGTCGAGATCGCGCGCGCCTGCGAGAGCAAAGAAATACGCGCCTTGCCCTGCGCGCGTGACGCTCTCGATGACCTCTACCGCGAGTCGCGTCTTCCCGACGCCCGGCGGACCAAAAAGCGTGACGACGCGCTTCCCTTCTTGGAGCCGATCCGTCACCCACGCGAGATCAGTTTCGCGCCCGACGAACGAAGTGAAATACGGGGGGACGGCCATAGAGGACGCCGCATGATCGAATACTGGCGCTCGATGTCCAGTGGCATTCGCGCGCCCCTCCTCCGCCTCTTAGTGCAAACAATCGCCGCCGCTCTTTGTCGCGTGGTCGGCCTCTCAGCGGGACAACGCTCGTCGTCATCCGGAGAAGGGCTAGCTCGTCCCTCCACCGGCTGCTCCTCGCGCTGCGCCGCTCCGAGCTCTTCTCTTCTTTCTCATCTCGCGCCCACTGCTTTATCCCTCACTCTCGATGTTCCGTCCGCATGCGAGAAGCGAGAACACCACCGAGCGCCCCCGGCGACAGACGTTCAGGATGCGAGGGAAAGGCACATGAAGTGCCAAAACGCGCCAAAAAGCGTGATCAGGCATGTTGCGCCTCGACGATATCCAATAAAATAAGCCGAAGGAGCGAGGCGCGCATTAGGCGCACCTTGGCACACACCCTAGCTGCTCCCGGGTCAACACAGCGTCCTAGGCCTCCAGGTGATCGCGCCTTGGGCGCTCGAACGACGGGACGACCTTCGCCCTACCGTAGAAACAAAAGCGCAATGGAAGGAGATCACTGCTCCTTTTCTCTTGCAATGTGTTTCCCCGTGCGTAATGTACGCGTCCCGTTTCCAGGCGTCGCTTTCACGAGCGTCTCACCAGTAAAAGGGCCGCGGTTCTACCGCGGAACGCAGTCGTAACGGCCCAGAGTGGCTTCCCGCTTCTTCATCGAAGCGAGAACCAAAAAACTCTCGGTACGACGAGGCGGCAAAACTCCCGATCTTCTTCGCGAACCATGCCCCCTCTTTACGAAGGTGGCATTGGGCCTCGTTCCCCCTAGATCCGGGCACGATTCGAGGCTAGTAACGCCGCCCCGCTCAGATTCAGTCAGTTTCGACAGAGCTCCGAGCACCAAAGATTCAGTCAGCAGTCAGTTTCGATAGCGAAAGGCAAGACGAACAATGAGCAGCACTAATACGGCAGTCAGCAAGGCCTTGGCCCGCTTCGCGCGCATCAGCCCGCGTAAAGCCCGCGTCGTCGCGAACCTCGTCCGCGGCCGTCACGCCGGTGAAGCGCTCCAGCTTCTCGAGTTCACGAAGAAGTCGGGCGCGCCGTTCTTGAAGAAGCTCATCGAGAGCGCCGTCGCCAACGCGAAGAGCAACGAGACCGGTGTCGATCTCGATTCACTCTTCGTCGAAACGGTTTTCGTCGACAAGGCGCCGAACAAGTTCATGCGCCGCTGGCGTCCACGCGCGATGGGGCGTGCGACGCGAGTTCAAAAAGGCCTCAGCCACATCACGTTGATCTTGGGCGCGCGCAAGTAAGCCCCTCGCGCTTCATAAGGAGAACTAAGAATGGGTCAGAAAACACATCCGGTAGGCTTCCGCCTTGGCGTCATCAGGACCTGGAACTCGAAGTGGTTCGAGGACAAGAATTACGCAAAATGGCTCCATGAAGACATCCGCATCAAGCGTGCGGTCAAAGACTACTTGATGAACGCGAGCATCGCCGGCATCGAGGTCGAGCGCGCAGCGAACAAGGCGAAGGTCATCGTCTTCACGGCACGCCCCGGAATGGTCATCGGCAAGGGTGGCAAGGGCATCGAGATCCTCAAGACGGGAAATCTCACGACAGCAGCGAAGGGCGAGCCGCTCTTCCCGGGCGTCCAGTCCTTCACGGACAACGAAGTCTTCATCGACGTTCAAGAAGTTCGCAAGGCCGAGACGTCCGCGCAGCTCGTCGCAGAAAACGTCGCCACGCAGCTCGAGCGCCGTATCGCGTTCCGCCGCGCCATGAAGAAGTCGATCGCAACGAGCATGAAGTTCGGCGCCAAGGGCGTTCGTATTCGCTGCTCGGGTCGTCTCGGCGGCGCAGAAATGAGCCGTGTCGAAACGTACCGCGAAGGCCGCGTTCCACTTCACACGCTCCGCGCCGACATCGAGTTCGGAACCGCCGAAGCGCGTACGAAGTACGGCATCATCGGTATCAAGTGCTGGATCTTCAAGGGCGAGGTGCTCGCGCGCCGCGTTCGTCGCGGCGAGCAAACGAAGCCGGGAGGCGCGCAGTAACTCTCGAGAGAGAGTCGCGCGCACCACTTTTTAGAAACCACCTCGTCCGATGAGACGAGGAGATGTGATCAGGAGATAGAGAGATGCTCTCCCCCAAACGAACTAAATTCCGAAAAATGCAAAAGGGTAACAACCGCGGCCTCGCACGCCGTGGTTCCGACGTCGACTTCGGCGACTTCGCGATGCAAGCGGTCGAGCCGGGTCGTCTCACGTCCCGTCAAATCGAAGCCGGTCGTATGGCGATTTCGCGTCACGTGAAGCGCGCGGGCAAGCTCTGGATCCGCATCTTCCCCGACCGTCCGGTCACGAAGAAGCCGCTCGAAGTCCGCATGGGTGGCGGTAAAGGTAGCGTCGAGCTCTGGGCAGCCGTCGTTCTCCCGGGCCGCATCATGTACGAGATCTCGGGTGTCGACGAGAAGACGGCGCGCGAAGCGTTCCGTCTCGCGGGCCACAA
>JAHFDV010000635.1 GCA_023248815.1 Myxococcales bacterium | reverse complement strand
CCACTCGTCGGCGAGGAGCCCGTGCGCCAAAACGGAGTGCACGAGGACGCCCGTGCCTTGGACCATCACGTCACCCATCGTGCGATGAAGATCGATGCCGTGAAGAAGGTTGTAGGCGAGCGAAACGACCTCGGCGCCGCGATCGATCGCGTAGCGCGCGTGATCGGAGTCGGCCGCAGAGATTCCCCACGTGCGGATCTTTCCCGCCTTCTTCATGTCCGTGAGCGCACGAATCGTCTCTTCGCTGGCAAGGGCATCCATGCTCGGGTGGTGAAGCAAGTAGATGTCGATCGCTTCGCGGCGCAGGCGGAGGAGCGAACGCTCGACCGCCCGAGTGAGATAGGCCGCCGTGAAGTTGCGATGCGGAGGCGTGGTCGTGCGATCGACGCCACCACGCGTGACGATCTGCACGTGCTTCTTCGTCGTCAACGCCTCCCCGAGGAGCGCCTCCATCTTCCCAGCGCCATAGACGTCGGCCGTGTCGACGAGATCGATTCCGATCTCGACCGCGCGATCGATCACGCGTCGCGCTTCGTGCGGTTCGACGGGGCCATAGGCATCACCCGAGAGACCCCAGGTGCCGAGCGCGAGCTCGCTCGTGATCAATCCGGTTCGACCGAGCGGACGTTTTCGCACGCGTAGACCTTACCAGATGTCGCGCGGCGCTCGCTTCGCCAACCTACTTTCACAGCCGTTTCTCCGTGATAACGGAGGTGCTGACGCGCGTTCTAGGCTTGTATGGGCTATCTGCGAACGGTAGAACCGCTGCCACGGCGGTATTTCCCGTCTGCTTTGGGAGGAAATCGGATGCGAAAAATTACGTTGTTTGGAGTTCTTGGAACGTTGGTCGTCGGCTGTGGCGGAGGCGATGAGACCCCCCCGGCGAAAACGCCCGAGACGACGGCGGTGATTGCGCCGACGACGACCACTACGGTCGAGACGAAGAAAGAAGAAGTCGTCACGACTCCGAAGAAGTCGTTCACCGAGCAGCGTGACCTCGTCCTCAAGGCGTTCGGCGATGCGGTGACGAGCAAAGACGCGAAGAAGGCGTCGGCGATCATGACGGACGACGTTTCGTTCACGATGATCGGCATGCCCGAAGGTCATGGCAAGGCAGACGCGGACAAGGCGCACGAGATGTGGTTCTCGAGCGTCGGTGACATCAAGGCCGGCTTCGCGCAGACGTTCTGCAGCGAAAAAGAAGCCACGTGCGCGATCCACTGGGCGTGGACCAGCACGGACTCCAAGGGCCTCTACCCGGGCGCGAAGCCGACGAACAAGGCGATCGGTGGGAACATCCTCACCTACGTCTGGCTCAACGCGGACGGCCTCGTGAAGAAGCAAGTGAACTACTTGAACATGATCTCGCCGCTCGCACAGGCGGGCCTCGTGCCCCCCGGCACGCCCGCGAACATGGCCGCGAGCCTCAAGAAGATGTCGCAGCCCGTCCCCACGCTTCCCGCCTCGGTCGAAAACTTCGTCTCGTCGGGCAGCGAAACCGAAACGAAGAACATCGAAGTCGTGAAGACGCGCCTCGCGGCGTTCGACAATCACAAGACGGCCGACGTCCTCGCAACGAACACGGACGACCTCGAGCATTGGGGCAACGACATGGACAAGCCGATGAAGGGCAAAGCCGAGGCGAAGAAAATCGTCGACGGTCTCTTCGCGGCCTTCCCGGACGCGAAAGAGCCGGCGACCACGTGGCTCGCGGCAGGCGACTTCGTCGTGACGGAAGAGGCCTTCACGGGCACGCAAAAGAAGGCGTTCATGGGAATGCCGGCGACCAACAAGTCGAGCACGATGCACTCCGCTTGGGTTTACCAACTCAAGGGCGGAAAGATCGCGAAGACCTGGGCCTTCTCGAACCCGATGGAAGGCGCGCCGGCACCGGCAGCTCCCGTCGACTCGAAGGCGATGACCCCCGCAGCGAAGGCCGACACGAAGGCCCCCGCAGCGAAGGCTGACGCCAAGACCGGTCCCGCGAAGAAGTAATTCTTTTCGGCAGCCACGAAGCCGCGTTCCTCGAAAGGGGAGCGCGGCTTTTTTTTGTCTCTAGTGCAGCTGTGGCAGGGAGAGCGACGTCACGTGAAATCCGCGGAAGAGCAGCGCCGCGAAAAGGTTGCAGGATGCATGATAAATGAGTCCTGCGCCGATTCCACGTGTGCGCACGCGCAGGAAGCCGAATAGTAGGGCAGGGAAGAAGACGAGGAGTCGCTCCGGGCCGTGATGCGGCGAGAGATGCCCCAGCGCGAAGATGAGACTCGCGATGAGAACGCCTGCGCCGATCCTCGCGCCGAGAATCGAAACCTTGCGCGAATGTCGCTCGAACTCCGTCTGAAGATAGCCTCGATAGAAAGCCTCTTCCGGAAGCGCGACGAGCAAGAGCTGCCCCAGGACTTCGTTCGCCGTTCCTTTGAGATCGAACGGATAGACGAAAGGGGCTTCGGGATGTGCCAAGAGCTTCCATATGAAGAAGTACGGGATGAAGGTCACGAGCATTGCGCCAAAGGCCCAGAGAAGAGCCTGTCCCGCATCGCGCGCGAGTCTTCGCCAATCGATGGCGCCCGGGAAGATGAGCCCGCCCAACGAGAGGCCGTACTCCTCGACTTCGGCGTCCGACTTACGCCACACGAAGACCCACGTCGCGAGCAAGAACGCCGCGCCGACGACCGTGCCCTGGATGTTTTCCGGTGCGAACCGCGTGGTCGCAAAGATGAGCGTGGTGACGGCGAGACCTACGAGATAAGGCTTCGCGCGCTCGAGCGTCAGCGACACTGGACCTTCCCGAAAAATACTTCGGAGTGATCGCCTTCGCGATCGAGCCAGGCCACCGTCCACTGGCCGCGTTGATCACCCGCCAGCACCATCGGTGGAGTGCCGTCGCCAATCGCCTTTGCGATCACGCTTCCAGGCTTCTGCACGCCGTCCCGCGAGACGGCCGCGAGACGCAGCTTGCCCGCATCGAAGTACGCGATCTTCACCGAAGCATCACTGCCAACGGTGACAGTGGGCGAAGAGCCTTTTTCCGAGAGCTTCGTGCGCCAAAGAACGCGGCCTTCTTTCGGCTCGATCATCGCCG